>DATLJJ010000062.1:0-6492 GCA_035538975.1 Sphingomonas sp.
CCGGCGCGACGGGGTAGAAGCCGAGCCCGGTAAACACGAGCCAGGCGGACATCTGGCCGAGATCGTCGTTGCCCGAGAGCCCGTCGGGCGCGGCCTTGTACTGGCTCTCGACGATCTGCCTCAGACGTTCCTGAGTGTGCCACGGCTGGCCGGCGAAGGCGTAGAGATAGGCGACGTGGTGGCTGGGCTCGTTGCCGTGGATGTACTGGCCGATCAGCCCGGCGATGTCCTCGGCGTGGCTGTAGTCGAGCTTCGAATTGTCGAACTCGAACATCGCGTCGAGCTTGCGCACCGCCGCTGCGTCGCCCCCGAGCAGCGCGAACATGGCGGCCTGATCGTGGGGCACGAACCACGAATATTGCCAGGCATTGCCCTCGGTATAGTCCGAGCCATAGTTGATCGCGGTTGCGTCGAAGGGCTCGCGGAAGCTGCCGTCGGCCTTGCGGGCGCGCAGGAAGCCGGTCTTCGCATCGAAGCTGTTTCGCCAATAGCCGGCGCGCTTCCCGAACTCGGCGGCGACCTCGGGCTTGCCGAGCGCGCGGGCCATGCGCGCGATGGTCCAGTCGTCATAGGCATATTCGACGGTCTTGGACGCTGCCTCGGGCTCCTTGTCGATGGGGACGAAGCCGAGCTTCCGGTACCAGTCGAGCCCGCCATAGGGGCCGTAGGTCGCGCTCTTGATCATCGCGTCGAGCGCGCGGTTGGCGTCAAAGCCGCGCACGCCCTTGAGATACGCGTCGGCGATCACCGGCACGGCATGATAGCCGATCATCGTCCAGGTCTCGCGACCGTGGAACTGCCAGACGGGGAGGATGCCGAAGGGGCTGTGCTCCTGGCTGGCGAGCAGCGACTGGACGAAGTCGGCGTTGCGGCGCTCGGGCTGAACGAGCAGCAGCAGCGGGTGCTCGGCGCGGAAGGTATCCCAGAGCGAGAAGGTCGAGTGGAAGGTGAAGCCATCGGCCTTGTGCACCTGATCGTCGGGCCCGCGGTAGCGGCCGTCGGCGTCGGAGAAGGTGCTCGGGGCCATCAGCGCGTGGTAGAGGCCGGTGTAGAGCATGGTGCGCATCGGCGCGGGCGCGTCGATGTCGAGCGCGGCGAGCGCCTGTTCCCAGGCGGTGCGGGTGTGCGCGCGGATCGCGTCGAAATCGCCGGGCTCGCTGTCGAGATTGGCGATGGCGGCGTCCTCGTCGACGCTCGAGAGCGCGACCTTCAGTTCGAGCGGCGCCTGGAGCGCGCCGAAGTCGAGCCGGGCGACCAGCGCGCGGCCGTGGAGCTGGGCGATGTCGTCGCGGCCGCGGCCGGGGTCCTGGAAGCCTTTGTAGAGGATCTTCTCCTCGCGATTGAGGAAGGCGTGGCCGGTTAGCGGCGCGGAGGGGCGCATCGCAAAGAAGAGCTTGCGCGCCGGGGCCCAGCCGCGCGTCTCGCGCATGCCCGTGATCGTGCCGTCGGGACGGAGGCGGATCGAGGACCAGAGCGTCTTGCCGGGATAGTTGTAGAGGCCGCTGCGCAGATCGAGGATCAGGTGCGCGGGGCTGCCGGCGGGAAAGGTGTAGCGATGGACGCCGACGCGCGTGCCCGCGGTCATCTCCGCGCGGATGCCGGTGTCGGCGAGCGTGACGGCGTAATAGCCGGGGCGGGCGGTCTCACTCGCATGGGCGAAGCGCGAGCGATAGCCTGAGCCGGGTTTGTCCGGAGCGCCGGGTTCCAGCTGCACCGCGTCGCCTGCGGCGGGCATGACGAGGAAGTCGCCGAGATCGGAATGGCCCGCACCCGAGAAATGGGTGTGCGAGAAGCCCTGGATGGTCGGGTCGTCGTGGCGATAGCCGGCGGCATGGCCGTAGCACTCGCGGATCTCGCAGCCGGTGTCGGTGTCGGGGCTCAGCTGCACCATGCCGAAGGGCGCGACGGCGCCGGGGAAGGTATGGCCCTCGCCACCGGTCCCGATGAAGGGATCGACGCTGTCATAGGCGGTCTGGGCGGCGAGCGGCGTCGCGGCGAGACCGAAGGCGGCGAGCGCAAGCGATGCGCGGCGGGCGAGGGCGAGCATCGCATGGTTTAAGCATGGCGCGCGAACGCTTCCAACCGCCGGCATGTGGGCGGCAACCTGCCGGGGCGAGCGTCGGTCCCGCCCCGGCAAGCCGGGTTCAGTCGAGTTGGTGGCGCCAGCAGATCAGCGGTCCGTCTTCAGCGTCGATACGCTCGCCCGTCCGCACGAACCCGTTGCGCAGGAGCACGCGCTGCGAGGCGATGTTCGCGAGCGTGGTCTCTGCGGTGACGGCCGATACCGAAGCATGTCCTCGCGCCCAGGCGACGACGTCTCCGATTGCGCGGCCCGCGATGCCGCGGCCCTGCCGGCTCGGCGCGATGCCGTAGCCGATGTCTATCACGCCCTCCTCGGGCGGCCGCGTGATCGAGCACAGCCCGACCACTTCGTTCTCCTCGACGATGAGCCAGGAGGCGAGGGAGAATGTCTCGCCGATCCGCGCCGCGAGGTCCGCGAGCATCTGGAGGACTTCGGGCGGTGCGATCGGCGTGTCGGCCAATGCGAAATGCCTCGGCGCGCGGCCGAGCAGAAGGGAGACATAATCCTCCCCGACAGTTTCAACGATCATTGATTTCTCTCGAAACGAAGGATGGACGCCCCGCGGGCGTCCGCCGTCGCTCCGCGGCCGTCAGCGCTGCGCCGTGCGCACGCACGCCACCAGCCGGCCGCGGAAGCGGTCGAAGGCGCGAACGGTGAGCAAAGGCGATCTCCTGCGTTGGAGAAGATGCTCTGCCGCGGGCCTCTCCTTTTGTAAATGGCGGCCGGGCACGCGTGCGGTCAGCGCCCTCCCTTCGACAGTGCGATTCCTGCCTGGACGAGCTCGATGTAGCTCGGGCTCATGTTCACGACATATTCGTTCTCGCCCCAGAAGAAGGGCCAGTCCTCGCGGTTTTCGGGATAGTCGGGTTTGAGCACGAGCACGCCCGGAACCACGCCGCCTGCGATGAAGGAGAAGTCGGCGCGATTGCTGCCATAGGCGACTTCCTTCGACCGCGTGCCCACGCCCGAGACAAACGACAGGTTCGATCCCGGGTGCGTGCCGTGGAGATAGTCGAGCGCGCGGAACACCGCCTGCCCGTCGCTCAATTTCGGGAAGGCCTTGTGGATCGCATAATCGGTCAGGCCGGTCTGGATCACCGCGCCGTTGCCCGCCCAGCCGCCGGTGGTGATCGGAACGCCGTACGGATTGGGCCCGGTGAAGGTCGCTCCACCGGCCTTGAGCGTGCGCGCCGCCGCCTCGACCTTGCCCCGATACGACGCCGGCATGAAGAGCAGCGCCTGGATCGCGGTCTGGGCATATTGCGGGAAGCGTTCGGCAATCTGCGGCCAGAGCGCTTCGACTCGCGCGGCGTACTGCCTGTCCCTGGTCGTCGCCAGCAGTTCGACCGCGGCTGTGAACTCCTCGCCGGGCAACCAGCCGCCGGTGGTGTTGCCGTGGCTGAAGGTGTTGGGCGCGTGGCTGTGCTCTTCGGCCCAGACCTGCGCGGCGAGCTTGAGCGCCTTGTCGGCAAGCGCGTCGTTGTAGCCCCTGAGCGCGCGGCTCGACGCGGCGAGCGCTGCGGCCGAGCCGTAGTTGAGCGCGCTCGACTTGCTGGTGAAGACCCAGCGATCGTCGGGCGTGCCGCTCTTGCCATCGCGGCGTTCGCCATATTTGAGGCTCGAATCGTAGAGCAGCCCGTCGGTCTTGGACGCGGCGTCGCCGAGATGGGTGTATTGGGCCACGTCGGGCTCGACCACGCCGTGCACCGCATAGCCGACCGCGTCGTACATCGAGGCGAGATAGAGCGTGCCATGTTCGACCTGCTGGAGCAGGTCGGGCTTGCCGTCGGGTACGTGCATCTCGACATGGCGGAGCGACTGGTCGACGAGCGTCTGGTCCCGCGTGGGCTTATAATCTTCCCAGATGCCGACCAGCGTGCGGATCACGGCATATTGGGTCTGGGTGCGGATGTCGAAGTCGCCCGCGTCGAGCCAGCCGCCGACGTTGAGGCCGGGGATGTGCTCGCCGGGCTGGAAGCGCGTGTCGGTGGTCGGGCCCTGGCGGTAGAGGTCGATATGCTCGTGGTTCACGGGCGCCTGCCTCGCGTCGTCGCGGTGGCTGTCGCCGTGCCAGACGCGGTAGGCCTCGTTGACGAGCATATGGTCCATCTGGACCGGCATGTAGACGTCGAGGCTCGGGTGCCAGGCGGCATCGTACACGTCGGCGCCGATGCGGAAGGTGGCGGTGCGCTGCCCGGCATATTCGAGCTGGTAGACGCCGGGCTCGCGGACCTGGCTGAAATCGAAGGTGGCGTAGTTGTAGCGCAGATATTTGCCCCAAGGCCTGGGCGAACCTGCGGCGGCCTCGACCGTGTCGCCCTTTTCGGTGACGCGTAGCAGCCGGACATTGCCCTTGGGCGCGTCATTGGCGTCGAGCTCGATCACGGCGGTCTTCGCCTGAGCGGGCGTGTAGCCGACCTGCGAATGGCCGATCACCGGCGCGCGCAGCCAGCCGGGCACGCTGTTGGGCGTGAGCGTCCACTCGATAAGGCGGCCGGTCCTGCCCGCGGGGATCAGGCTGCGGACCACGAACCAGCCGTTCTGCGCCTGGTTGCGGCCGTCGTAGAGGCCGAGCTCGCCCGCCGTGGCCTCGATCCGCACGCGGTGCGCGGGATCCTCGGGGGCGAGCACGAGCGTCTTGGCCGTCGCCATCGGCAGCGGCTCGGCGCCCGGGCCGATGTCGCGCCCGCTGGCCGCATTGCGCTCGCCGCCCGCGACCATGTCGCTCGCGGGATAGACAGGGAAAGCGCCGCCCTTGCCGTCGGCGAGGAAGCTCTTGTGGAAATAGGCCGAGGGGACGAACTCGAGGTTGAAGCCCGCCTTGCCCGCGAGCGCGGCGGGGAGCGGCTGATCGAGGATGATCGCGAGCTTGACCGCCTCGCCCGCCCGCTCGGCGCGGATGCGGTAGCGGAAACTGTATTCGGGATATTCGAGCAGCGCCTCGATCGCGCCGGTGGCGGGATCGACCTTGCGATCGACCAGCCGGCCGATCGGGTCCCACTGGCCGGGGGTGGCGGAGAGGCGGACGTCGCCATTGGTCGCGATGCGATCGCCCTGCTGGATCAGCTCGACGCCGCTGATCTTGGCATCGGCGAAGAGGCCGTCGTACCAGTTCGAGAAGACGAGAACATTGGCCCCGCGCGCTTCGAAATAGCCGGCATCCCCGAGCCGGATCTGCTTCTGCTCCTCCTGCGCCCGGGCCTGCGTGCCCAGCATCGCCGTCGCCAGCATCGTCGCGCCCAACAGACGCTTCATCATTTTGCCCTTCACGCCGCTCTCCTCTGTGGCAGGTTCGGACCTGCGCTTTCGTTGCGTTAGCGCTAACACAGACAATTGGGGCGGGGGAAGCCCCGGAGCGTGGCGATGCCGCGCGTGCGATCGGCCGCGACGCGCAGCGGCGACCTGCGTGCTCGACGAAGAGCGAAATGAGCCGCTGATCGGCTGAGTTCGCCAGCTCCTGCAAGGGCTTGGGCGGAACCATCGCACCCGCCCGCAGGTTTTCGGGAGCCAAGCAGGAGACAAGACCGCATGGCTAGCCGCCCCAGCGACGCGCGTCCCGCGCCGGCGTCGCAATTTCTGACCGACAGCTTTCAGCGCGGGCTCGCGCACTGGAATCGCGAGCGACTGACGCCTGGATTCCCCAGCGACGACTGGCAGCGCCAGTTCGAACGCGACATCAGGATGCAGCGCCTAGAAGGCGCCTTCCTCGAGGAGCTGCGCGCCGAAGTGGCCGATGAAGCGGCCGCGGCGCCGACGGACGTCGAGGGTTTCATCGACTGGTTCGAAGGGCTGAAGGATGTGGGACCCGGACAGGGCGATCCCCTCTTCCCCTGGCTCGCCGAAGCCGCGGACAGGGACGAGCTCCGCTGGTTCTTCGAGCAGGAGGCTGCGGGCGAGGCGGGGTTCGACGACCTCGTCGCGATGACGCAGGTCAAGCTTCCGGTGCGACCCAAGCTCGAGCTCGCGCGCAACTATTGGGACGAGATGGGGCATGGCACCGCCAAGGGCATGCACGGGCCGATGCTCGACGCGCTGGTCGAGACGCTGCGCGTCGATCCCGTGATCGAGAACACGGTGTGGGAGAGCCTCGCGCTCGCCAATGCGATGACCGCGATGGCGACGCAGCGGCGCTATGCCTGGCATTCGGTGGGCGCGCTTGGCGTGATCGAGCTCACCGCGCCGTGGCGCGCGGCGCTGGTCGCCGAAGGGCTCCAGCGCGTGGGGCTGACGCCGAAGGAAGCGCGCTATTTCACGCTCCATGCCGTGCTCGACGTCAAGCACAGCGAGGACTGGAACCGCGAGGCCATCCGTCCGGCGGTGGAAGAGGATCCGCGCCGCGCAACGGCAATGGCCGAAGGCGCGCTGATTCGCCTCAGATGCGGGGAGCGTTGCTTCGAAGCCTATCGCGC
>DATLJJ010000063.1:0-1925 GCA_035538975.1 Sphingomonas sp.
ACCATGCCTTTCACACCGCGCGCGCCGGAGCACCGAAGGCCGAGCTCGTCTACAACGACTATATGAGCTGGGAGCCGGGCAACGAGACGCACCGTGCGGGCGTGCTCAAGCTGCTTGAGGGCTTCCGCAAGCGCAACGTTCCGGTCGATGCGCTGGGCGTGCAGTCGCACATCGGCCTGTACGGCGGCAGCGTCGCCGAAGCGGTGAAGCGGCAGGAGAAGCCGTGGCGGGACTTCGTCGATGAAGTGACCGGCATGGGCTACAAGCTCGTGATCACCGAGATGGACGTCAACGACAAGGGCCTGCAGCGCGATTTCGCGGCACGCAACCGCGCCGTGGCGGACTATGCCGGCGCATATCTGGATGTAATGTTCGCCTATCCCCAGCTCCGCGACGTGCTCGTCTGGGGGATGGCCGACAAGTACAACTGGCTGCAGGGCTTCAGCAAACGCCCCGATGGCGCGCCGCTGCGGCCGAGCCCCTATGACGCGGAGTTCCGTGCCAAGCCGCTGCACGCCGCAATCGCGCGGAGCTTTACGGCGGCGCCGGCGCGCGCGAGCGGTTGAAGCGAGCGGTCGCGGATACAAAATTGGTCCCGCCGCCGCGCCGGGACTATAGCTGCCGTTCAGGAAGGCACTGCTAGTCTCGTACGCCGTTGACCAGGGCGGAGACGAGGGGGACTGCGATGGCGGCGAACGCCGCGACGGAGATGGCGACATTCGAGGCGTTGCTCGCGCGCGGCGGGCTCGATCCGTCGGCCGTGCACCAGCTGGCCGACCGGATCGGAGCTACGCACGCCGCCGCCGCGCCTGCCGACGGCGCCGCCTTTCGCAGGCGACTGGCGACGCTCGCGGCCGCCCCGGCCCAGCGCGTCGAGCTATCGCAGCGCGAGCCGGTTCTGCTGCGGCGTGCGCAGATCGGGCGTGTCCGCGCGCTTGGCGCCGAGGGCGCTTCAGACCTGCTGTTCGATCTCGCCCGGCCGCTGATGGAGCTGGTCCGGAACGACCATCTCGCCGACGCCAACATCCTCGCCAATCGCTATCTGGACGTGACGCCGCAGGGTGCAGCCGGCTGGGCGCTGCTGCCGCTTTTCCTGTCGCTGCGTGCGTCCTCCGCGGGGGACGCTGCGCTGGCCGCCGAGATACTCAAGCCCTCCCCGCCCCGGCTGGTGGCGATCGGGGGGCTTTCGGGCACCGGCAAATCGACGCTCGCGCGCATGCTCGGCTACCGGCTGGGCCGCACCCCCGGCGCACGCGTGCTGCGCTGGGACGTGTTCTGCAAACGGCTTCAGGGCCTGCCGCCGGAGCAACGACTGCCGCCCAGACATTATAACCGCCAGACGGACATGGAGACCTATGAGGCAATGTTCGAATCGGCGCAGGATCATCTGGAGTGCGGCAGCCCGGTGATCCTCGACGCGGTGTTCATGAGCCGCAGCGAGCGCGAAGTGGCGCAGGAACTCGCGGCACGTGCGCGCGTGCCGTTCACGGGCATCTGGCTCGAAGCGCCCGAGCAGGAGCGCGTCGCGCGCGTGCGCGAACGCCAGCAGGACGCCTCGGATGCCGACGAGAGAGTGGCGCGCGAACAATCGAAGCGATCAGTGGGCGACCTGTTCGGCTGGCACCGGATGCGCGTCAATCGCCCGCTGGAGACGATCGTCGCCGCGGCCCGCGGCGCATTGGAGCGACGTTGACATGGACACGATCGCAACCGTGACGCTCAACCCCGCGCTGGACGTCAACACGACCACCGAGAAGGTGCGCCCCACGCACAAGCTGCGCTGTAGCGCACCCGAAATCGAGCCGGGCGGCGGCGGGATCAACGTCGCGCGCGTATTGCACGCGCTGGGCGCCGACGTGACGGCGATCTTCCCCAGCGGGGGCGCCCCCGGCGCGACTATCGAGAAGCTGCTGCGCGACGCAGGC
>DATLJJ010000064.1:0-7600 GCA_035538975.1 Sphingomonas sp.
ATCGCCGACGTGCTGCGTTTCGCGGCCGGACTGCCGGGCTCGACGGGCAAGGTCGGCGTGATGGGCTATTGCCTGGGCGGCCTGATGACCTTCCTCGTCACGGCGCGGTCAGGCGCGGACGCGAGCGTCGCTTATTATCCAGGCTCCGCCGAGGATTACATGGACGAGGCGCCCGAGGTGCGCACGCCGATCATGGTTCACCTGGGCGAAGAGGACGAGTTCATCTCGAAGGACGCGCAGCGGACGATCCGCGAAGCGATCTCCGGCAAGCCCAATGCCCAGGTCTTCTCCTATCCCGGCTGCAGCCACGCCTTCGCGCGCCACACCGGTACGCATTACGACGCCGATGCCGCGGCGCTGGCGAACGGCCGGACCTGGGACTTCCTCGCGGACAACCTCAAGTGACCGCCGACTTCGCGCTGACACGGCGCGCCGCGATGGGTGCCGGTCTGGCGGTCGCCGGACTCGCAGCGCTGCCCGCCGGGTTGCTCGCCACCACTCCCGCAAAAGAAGGAACCACACCCATGTCTTTCATCAAGACCAGCGACGGCACCGAGATCTTCTACAAGGACTGGGGTCCCAGGGATGCGACGCCGATCATGTTCCATCACGGCTGGCCGCTCTCGGCCGACGACTGGGACAATCAGATGATGTTCTTCCTGCTGCAGGGCTACCGCGTCATCGCGCACGATCGCCGCGGCCATGGACGCTCGACCCAGACCTATAGCGGCAACGAGATGGACACCTACGCCGCCGACGTCGCGGCGCTCACCGACGCGCTCGATCTCAAGGGCGCGATCCATATCGGCCATTCGACGGGCGGCGGCGAGGTGGCGCATTATGTCGCGCGCGCCACGCCCGGCCGCGTCGCCAAGGCGGTGCTGATCGGCGCGGTGCCCCCGATCATGGTCAAGTCGGACAAGAACCCCGGCGGTCTGCCGATCGAAGTGTTCGACGGCTTCCGCAAGGCGCTGGTGGACAATCGCGCCCAGTTCTTCCTCGATGTGCCGTCGGGCCCCTTCTACGGCTACAACCGGCCGGGCGCGAAGGTGGATCAGGGCGTCATCCACAACTGGTGGCGCCAGGGCATGATGGGCGGCGCCAAGGCGCATTACGACTGCATCAAGGCGTTCAGCGAGACCGACTTCACCGAGGATCTGAAGCGCATCGACGTGCCGACGCTGGTGATGCACGGCGACGACGACCAGATCGTCCCCTATGCGGATTCCGCGCCGCTCGCGGTCAAGCTGCTCAGCAAGGGCACGCTCAAGACCTATGCCGGGCTTCCGCATGGCCTGTGCACCACGCATCCTGATGTCGTGAACGCCGACTTGCTCGCTTTCATCAAGGGCTGACCGGCGCCGCTCGCCCGCATCGTCCGGCCCAGCGGCAAGGCGATGCGGGTCTGCCGTCGGCAAGCCCCCGCAGGAGACCTCCCATGTCGAAGACCATCGTTCTCATTCATGGCGCCTGGCTCAATTCGCGCAGCTGGGAGCGCTTCAAGGAACGGTACGAGCAGGCGGGCTATACCGTCGTCGCGCCGGACTGGCCCTATGACGACCGCGAGCCCGCCGCGCTGCGCCAGTCGCCGCTGCCCGAACTGGCGAAGCTCTCGCAGCGCCAGATTGCCGATCACTACGAGCGGATCATCCGCGCACTGCCCGAGGAGCCGATCCTGATCGGCCATTCGCTGGGCGGAGTGATCGTGCAGCATTTGCTCGACCGCGGGCTGGGTGTCGCGGGCGTCGCGATCAATCCTGCGCCGACGCCGGGCGTGCCGCTGTACCCGCACGCGATCCGCTCGGCGCTGCCGGTGTTCATCGACCCGTTCAGCTGGCGCAAGGCCAAGGTGATGTCGCGCAACTTCTTCCGGAACCGCTTCGCCCAGACGGCACCCAAGGCCAAAGCAGACGCGCTGTACGATCGCTACATCGTGCCCACGCCCGGCCTCGTCTACTGGAACGGCGTGATCAATCCGATGAAGATCCGCTGGGACAATCCCGACCGCGCGCCGCTGCTCATGATCGGCGGCGAGCTGGACCTGATCGCGGATGCCGGCATGACGCGGGCGATCTACAACAAGCAGAAGCGGGCACGATCGAAGACCGAGCTCAAGATCTTCCCGGGCCGCTCGCACTGGACCTGCATGGATCCCGGCTGGGAGGTCGTCGCCGACACCGCGCTGCAATGGGCCGTCGCGAACGCCCGGCCCGCGAACGTCGCGCCGGTTGATGGGGCGCGGGCTGCATAGCGGCGCGCTTGCAAGCCCGGCTCGGAGCGTCAGGCTCAGCCCACGAATGCCCGCTCGAGGACAAAGTGCCCGGGCCTGGCGTTCGCGCCCTCCTCGAAACCCTGCTGTTCGAGGAGCGCCGCGAAGTCGCGGATCATCGCGGAGCTTCCGCACAGCATCACGCGATCGGTCTCGGGATCGAGCTTCCGGCTGCCGGCGAGCGGAGGGCGGAAGAGCGTGCCGTCCGTGAGCAGATCGCCGATCCGGCCCTGGGTGTGGAAGGCTTCGCGCGTGACCGTCGGGATATAGTGAAACTGCAGCAATGCCTGATCGCTGACCAGCGGATCGCCCGAAAGCTGGGCCGTGAGCAGGTCGTGATAGGCGAGGTCGCTCACGCGACGCACGCCATGCACCAGCACGATCTGGCCGAAACGATCATAGATGTCCGGATCGCGGATCACGCTCAGGAAGGGCGCGAGCCCCGTGCCGGTCGATAGCAGGAAGAGCCGCTTGCCCGGCAGCAACGCGTCGGCGACCAGCGTGCCGGTGGGCTTCCGGGCCAGATAGATCTCGTCGTCGGGCCGGATCGTCTGCAGGCGCGACGTGAGCGGGCCGTCGGGCACCTTGATCGAAAGGAATTCGAGCTCCTCGGCATAGGTGGCGCTGGCGATCGAATAGGCGCGCATCAGGGGTTTGCCGTCGACAGGAAGCCCGATCATCACGAATTCGCCGGACCGGAAGCGGAAGCTCGCCGGGCGCTCGATCGCGAAGCTGAAGAGATGCTCGTTCCAATGCCGGACCCGGAGCACGCGGCACGTGGCGAAGCTCGGGTGCTCGGCAAGAGGCGCCGGAGCGCGCATGTGCATGTTCATTAAAGGGAATCTCTTGTCCAGTTGATCGGAAAATCGTGCGGAACCGGTGCATTCCACAATGCGCCGGCGAGTTCGTCGAGTGCGTGCTGCAGGGCAGGGACCCAGGGCTCGCGCACCAGCTGCGACGCCATGCGCTCGAACTCCGGCGCGCCCTCGATCGCCGCGGCGAAAAGGGCGAGGAGCCGGGCCTCGTCGTCGCCGATGCGGGCGCAATCTGGCCGGCAGAAGTGCAGCCTTCCCGTTCCCTCGCGATTGAGCAGGTGCATCGCCATGCTGAAGTCGCGGAGAGCGGGCCCCAGCCGGGCGGCGGCGAACACCGGGCGCAGGCGCGCGCAGGCACAGCGCCCCGCCTGCGCGTCCACCACCCAGCCGCGCATCGCCCAGACCAGGAGCCGGCTGGTGCCGTCCAGCTCCGGCACCGGTCGATCGAGGAAACGATACATCGCGGCGACCGCTTTACTGCGCCCGCTCGGCCGTGCGCCGGGCAGCGGTCGCCGTTACGTCACTCGCCGCCACGACGCCGTCCTTGTCCGCGTCCTGCTCGGCAAACGACCGGGCGGCCACGCGATCATATTCGTCGCGGGCGATCCTGCCGTTCTTGTCGGTGTCGAGCACGCCGAAGCGCACGTGCGTCTGGCGGATCTGGCGCTGCCGCTCTTCCTTCTTTTTCTCCTCGCTACGCCCGGAGCTCGCCAGCTGCTGCTCCAGCCGGGCGGAGAATTCGGCGACATATTCGGCTTCCGAGATCGCGCCGTCATGGTCGGCGTCGGTCGCCTTGAAACGCACATCGCGGGCGTTGTCGTATTCGGCGCGCGTCAGGCGGCCGTCGTGGTCGGTATCGAACGCTGCGAGGAAGGCGTCGCCTGCATGCTGGGCGGCAGCGGGCGTGGCGGCGAAGCCCGCGGCGAGCGTGGCGAGGCCGAGGGTGTAGCGGATCGTCATGGAAGCTCTCCTGTCTTCTGGATGCGGTTTCACGCGGCGTCGAATGCAAGCGTGTAGGTGTAGCTGCGGTACGGCGTCTGGGCGTCGGCGGGCGCCCTGGTGCGGTGCCGCACCAGGATCAGGTAGACCCCGGCATCCGCAGGCCGCAGCGTGAAGCGCCCCGCCGCGTCGCTACGCAGCTGCCCCGCGACCTTGCGGCCGTCATAGTTCCCGGCAGCGCGGAAGACCGCCACCTCGGTATCCGCGAGCGGCTTGCCGTCGAACAGCAGCACGAAGGCGGCTTCCGATCCGCTCGTGATGGTGTTGGGGTGCGTCACGGGCTGGATCTCCAGTGCCTGTCCGAGTGGCTTGAGCGCCGCGGTCGTGGGTTCGCCGCGAGTGACATAGGCCTCCGAGAGCGTCATGCTCTGGACTTCGACCGCCTGTGCGCCGGCGGGCGGTGCTCCAGCCTCGCCGGCCATCACCCAGCGGCCGTCGACCTGGTACATCTTGCCCTTGCGCCCGAGCCGCTGACCCGTGGTCATCCGATAGGTGCCCGGCGCCTTGAGATCGGCCTCGAAGATCGAAAGGTCGCGCAGATAGGTCACCGTGCCCACGGTGCCGCGCACACCGTCCGGGCCGACGAAGTGGAACGGAGCATCGCGCATCGCGATCTCGGGCTGGAACGCGTCCTCACCGAATGCGGCCTGAATCGTCACGTGATCGGCTGACCCGGCATCGAAGAGATTCGGGAGCAGATAGGGCATGTGCGCATGCGCCGTGCTGCCGGCGAGCAGCAGCCCTCCCACGATCCCCAGCCGCATCGTCTTTCCAAAGCCCATGATCATTCCCCTTTGCTGATGACAGCCGGGTAACGCTATTGCGACTCACTTGCAATATCATTTCGATCCTGTATTCGCCGCAACCGACGGTGATTGGCCGCGGACCAAACGGGGGATCGACAGATGACGATGATCGCGAAGACCTTGCTGCTCGGCAGCGCCGCCGCTCTGCTGGCGCCGGGCCTTGCCTGGGCGCAGGATCAGGATCAGGCGTCGCCGGCGGACGCATCGGGCACTCAGCTGACGCTCGACCGCCTGGTCGTTTCCGCGGGCGCCGAGAAGGTCGCGATCGACACGCCCCAGGCGGTGACCACACTGGACCAGGACGATATCGACCAGGCGCAGGCTACAACGATCGGCGAGCTGCTGGAGACCGTGCCTGGCATCAGCGTTCAGGGCGGCGTGAGCGCGCTGGGGCAGGGCTTCAACATCCGCGGGCTGGGCACCGGCCTCGCCGACTCCGACAGCCGCATCCTGATGGCGGTGGACGGCGTCACCAAGTTCTTCGAGCAATATCGCATGGGCGCCTTCTTCAGCGAGCCCGAGCTCTACAAGCGCGTCGAGGTGCTCCGCGGCCCGGCTTCCTCGACGCTCTACGGCGCCGGCGTGCTGGCGGGCGTAGTGAACTTCACCACCAAGGACGCCTCGGATTTCCTCCGAGACGGCGATCCGCTCGCAGTGCGGCTGAAGGCCGGGACCGAGACCAATGCCGGGGCCTACCTCCTCTCGGGCATCGTCGCCGCCGCGCCCGCAGAGGGCGTCGAACTGCTCGGCAGCTACAATTACCGCCGCGCCGGCCATTACGAGGACGGCAATGGCGACGAGGTGATCCCGTCCGACGCGCTTTCGGACAGCTGGCTGGTCAAGGGCCGGATCGCCATCGGCGGCAATCGCAAGCACGCCTTCTGGGCGTCGTATCAGGACTGGGTGAGCGACAGCACGCAGATTTATGACCAGGCCGAGGCGCTCGCGGCACTGCCCGTGCGGCGCAAGGTCCACGACAAGACCGCCGTGCTGGGCTATGTCAACGACTTCGGCGGCAGCGACCTGTTCGACGTCGAGGCGCAGCTTTCCTATGCGGATTCGAACGTCCACCAGACCGAGACGAGCTTCCTCGGCAATCTCGAATATTCCGAATTCTCCTACGCCACCAAACAGGCGCGACTGCAGAACACCTCGCGGCTCGAGCTCGGCAGCGACTGGTCCACGATCCTGATCCTGGGCGGGCAGTGGAGCGAGCAGGAGCGCCGCAATCCGCGCAAGAGCGCGGTCACTGGCGTGATCACCCCGGGCGCGGCCACGCATCCGGAAGGCGACATGACCAAATTCGGCGTGTTCGCGCAGGCGGAGATACTCTGGTCGGACAAGCTGACCGTGATCCCCGGCGTCCGCGTCGACTGGACCAGGCTCACGCCGGGCAAGGCCATCATCAACGGCGTGGAGACCGCAATTCCCGGGGCCGCGCCGGTGAGCAACAGCGGCGTCTCGCCCAAGCTCGCGGCGATCTATTCGCCGACCGACTGGTTCTCGCTGTTCGGCTCGATCGCGCACACGGTCCGCATGCCGGTCCTCGACGAGCTGTACAGCCGCACGAGCAACACCGCGAGCAACGTCAACCTGAACCTCAAGCCCGAGAAGTCCGACAATGTCGAACTCGGCTTCACCTGGGCTTTCGACGGGCTGGCCGCGCGCACCGACAAGCTGCGGCTCAAGACCACGGCGTTCCGCAACGACGTGCGCGATCTGATCACGCGCGGCACCGCCACCTCGCCCTATTTCGTCAACATCGGCAGGTCACGGTTCCAAGGCCTCGAGGTCGAGGCCGAATATGGCAACGGCGGCTTCTTCGCCCGCGGCAGCGCGACCGTGATCGAGGGCAAGGATCGCCTGACCGATACCTACCTCAATACGATCCCGGCGAACGAATATCGCGGGGCGCTCGGCTATGCCGATCCAGTCTCCGGCCTTTCGGGCGGATGGTCCGGCGAGTTCGCCGAGCGGCAGGACAAGGTCGCCAATCCGGCTCTGGCCACGCCCGGCTATTCGATCCACAATCTGTTCTTCGCGTTCAAGCCGCGCCACGGCGCCGCCGAAGGCTTCGAGTTCCGGATCGGTGTCGACAATGTGTTCGACCATTATTTCCGGCGCCACCTGACCTCGCTTCCGGCCGAGGGGCGAACCTTCAAGTTCACGGCCGCCAGCAGCTTCTAGGCGCGCCCGGTGGAGCCGACCGCTCGTCCATTCTGCGCGGCGCTTTCGGCGATCCTGTGCTGCGGGCTGCTGAGTGCATTCGCGCTGATCGGCGTGCCCGGGGGCAAGCAGAGCGATCCTGCTCCGCCGCTGACGATCATCCCGATCGCCGCCGCGGATGACGCGCCGGCGGAGGAGCCGGCGGGGAGGGCAAGGCCGGCCTCCCCGCGGCAGGCGGCGCAGACGCCCGTTCCCGCGCCGGTAGTTCCGCCGCCGGTCCCCGTCGAATTGCTTGCGGCGCTGCCGGAGACGATCCCCATCGCGGCGGTCCAGCCGGTGCTCCCGGTCGCTGCAAGCCCTGGCGTCCGCATACCCGACGCCCCGGGCTCGGCGGCCAAGGCTGCGGAGCCAGTCGCAGCCGCACCGCAGCCCGCCGCAGCCGCGGGTGCGGGACCGGGCCGTGCAAGAGGCGGTGGCTATGCTGCGAGGATCCGCAGCTGGCTGCTGGCGCACAAGATCTATCCCAGGGGCGCCCGGATGCGCCG
>DATLJJ010000065.1:0-2900 GCA_035538975.1 Sphingomonas sp.
AGGGTGATCGAGAATTTCTCGGTGCCGGTGAGGCCGGGCAAGGCGTCGGTGCGCACCTTGACCACGCCTTCGCCTTTGGTGGCGTAGGCGTCGGGCGCGCTCACCGTGGCGGTCTTGATCGAGCGTGCCGTCTGCCCGAAGGCGATGTTGACCAGATCCGAAGGGGCCGAGGCGAGATACGACTGCAGGTCCGCCATCCCCTTGGCGAAGATCGTCTGCATCGACTTGCGCTGCGCGTCCGAGCTGGTCGTGGACGAAGCGCTCTCCGCCAACACGCGCAGCCGCTCGAGCGCCTTGTACGTGGTGAAGGCGGTCTGGACATCGTCCGGGAGCGCATCGGGGCCCGTCGCGGCCTTGTCGACGATGGTGCGCAGCGCCTTGATGGCGGAGACCTGAGTGGAGAGCGTGGTGCTCGGCTGCGCCTCTTTCCACGGCGGCGTGGTGGGCTCCAGCGTGAACTGCGCCTTGGCCTGTCGCACGGCCTTGCTCTCGAACGTCACCTCCGGAAAGGCAGTGAATGCGTTCGCACCGGTGAGCAGGCTCAGGCCTGTCAGGCTATTGGAAAAATTAACCGTCATCGCAACCGACGCTCCCCTTCCCTCCTATAATAGAGGCACGTGCGCCTTCACCTGTGCGCGCGGGTGCATTTTTTGTTCGAGGGATCCGAATGACCGCCATGGCGCCGATTGCCGAGCCGCCCGAACTCAAGCGCTACAGCGGCCCGCAGCGGGCTGCGGCGCTGATGCTCGCATTGGGCCGGGACCATGGCGCGCCCATCTGGGACCAGCTGACTACCGAAGAGATCAAGGAGCTCTCCTCCACGATCGCCAGCCTGGGCCGCGTGCCTTCGCAGGTGGTCGAGCACCTGCTCGTCCAGTTCACCGGCGAAGTCGCTTCGATGGCCTCGCTCCACGGCAGCTATGAGACGACCGAGCGCCTGCTCGCGGGCATCCTGCCCGACGACAAGGTCAAGGAGATCATGGAAGACATCCGCGGCCCCTCCGGCCGCACGATGTGGGACAAGCTCTCCAACGTCAGCGAGACGGTGCTCGCCGGTGCCCTCAAGCACGAATATCCGCAGACCGTCGCGGTGATCCTGTCGAAGCTGCGCCCCGATCACGCCGCGCGCGTGCTCGCCGAGTTGCCGCGCGATTTCTCGGTGGACGTGGTCATGCGCATGCTCCGCATGGAGACCGTCCAGAAGGAAGTGATCCAGCAGGTCGAGCAGACGCTCAAGAGCGAGTTCATGACCAACCTCTCGCGCTCGCAGAAGCGCGACCCGCACGAAGCCATGGCGGAAGTGTTCAACGCGCTCGACCGCTCGACCGAGGAATCGATGCTGACCGCGCTCGACTCGCGTGCGCCGGAGAGCGCCGAGCGGATCCGTGCGCTGATGTTCACCTTCGAAGATCTCACCAACCTGCTGCCGTCGGCGATCGCAGTGATCGTGCGCAATGCCGACAAGCGCCAGATGGCGCTGGCGCTCAAGGGCGCACCGGAGCGGCTCAAGCAGATGTTCTTCGGCGCGATGACCGAACGTGCTGCCAAGCTGATGCGCGAGGACATGGCGGCGATGGGCCCCGTCCGCGCGCGCGATTGCGAGGAAGCGCAGACCGCACTCGTCCGCCTCGCCAAGAACCTGGCGGACCGCGGCGAGATTCTGCTCGTCGACCCCAAGTCCGACGACGCGATGATCATCTGAGGAAGCTGCAATGACTTTCCACAACGTCCAGCGCTTCGCCTTCGACCGCGTCTTCACTGCACACCCGCCGGGAAGCGCTCCAGCGTCGGCGGATCTGATGGCCGAGATCGCCAATCTCCGCTCCGAGATTGCCGCGCTCCAGGCCGAGCACGGCGCACAGCTCGCGCTTGCCCGCGCACAGGGCTTCGAGGCCGGTCTTGCGCAGGCGCGCGCCGAGCGCGACACGGCTCTGCTGAGCGCGGTCGACGCGCTCCAGGCCGGGCTGGAGACGATCGACGAGCGCTTCGACGAAGTGGCGCAGCGCGTCACCGGCGAAGCCGCCGAGATCGCACTCGCCGCTGCCGACATGATCGCGGGGCGCGCACTCGAAACGGCGCCCGCCGATGCGATCGACGCCGCCATCGCCCGCGTGCTCGGCCAGGTCGCACGGGGAACCGAGCTCGAGGTCCGCGTGCATCCCGAACTCGCCGAGGCAGTGGAAGCCAGGATTACGGAGCGTCAGTCCAAGGACCGCCGCCGCCTGTTCCTCACCGTCTTTCCCGACGCGACGATCGCGATGGGCGACGCCATGATCGGCTGGGATCAGGGCGGGCTCGCGGTCGACGCAAGCGCGCGCCGCGACGCGGTTCACGCCGAACTCGAGACGCTGCTCCCGCACTAGAACGGCTCACCCGCATACATCTACCGCCGTCCCCGCGAAGGCGAGAGTCCGGAGCCGTAGGCCGCCTAGCCTGCCATTCGGGTCCTCGCCTTCGCGGGGACGACGCGTTTCAGCAGACCGGAATTCTGCCCTTTACCGCTCTACCCGGCAAAAAATTCCCACCCGGCACAATCTGCCGCCTTCGCCCCTCCTATAAGTGAAGCAAGGGGCAGCCGCCCCATGGGTCTCCATCAGACGGGGCGACTTTGGAAGCGATCAAGAAAATTGCCGGGCAGATCGGCCCGAAGCGGCTGATGCTGATGGGAGGCGTGGCGTTCGCGCTGCTCGCGCTTCTGTCGTTCGTGGCATTCCGCGGGTCCAAGCCCGAGATGGGCTTTCTGTATACCGATCTCGATCCCTCGGCCGCCGCGGCGATCACCGAGAAGCTGAAGTCGCAGAACGTGGAATACACGCTCTCGGCCGACGGCACCTCGATCATGGCCCCGCAGGACAAGCTTGCCGAGCTGCGCATGTCGATGGCTGGCGAGAAGCTGGGCG
>DATLJJ010000066.1:0-12933 GCA_035538975.1 Sphingomonas sp.
CCTGCGCCGCGTGGTGCTCAAGGACCCGACCAAGACCAAGCAGCTCCGCAAGGCGCTCGACGACATGGCCGAGGAGGGCGTGACGCAGGTCTTCTATCCCGACATCGGCTCCAACTGGGTGATCGGCGTGGTGGGGCAGCTCCAGCTCGACGTGCTGCTGAGCCGGCTCGAAGCGGAGTACAAGGTCGCCGCCGCGCTCGAGATGGCGCCGTTCGAGACGGCCCGCTGGATCTCGTCCGAGGACCCGGCCGCGCTCAAGGAATTCATGGACCTCAACCGCGGCGCCATGGCCAAGGACCGCGACGGCAATCCGGTGTTCATGGCCAAATCGGCTTGGGAAGTCGGCTATATCGCCGACCGCTATTCCAGGGTGAAGTTCGCCGCGACGCGCGAGCGCTGAGGCCTATTGCTCGTCCCAATCGCGCCGCAAGTGCCGGACCGCGAGTAGTCCGAGCACGCCGGCGATGACGTAGAAGCTCAGCGCGATCAGCGCGGCATAGCGTAGCGCGTCGACGCCATAGCTCGCCTTGAGCGCATCGGACATGCCGCCCATCACCCAGGATCCGGCGCCAAGGCCGATCAGGTTGTTGATGAACAGGAAGCTCGCCGACGCGGTCGCGCGCATCTGCGGCTTGACGAGGTGCTGGATGGCCGTGGTGATCGGCCCGAGCCACAGGATGTTGAGCCCGTTGGGGATCAGCAGCAGGAACCAGGCGATCCAGGGGGAGGGCGACATCAGCCCGACGGCGAAGAACGGCGCCGTGATCAGCCAGGCGATGGCGGGCATCTTCGCGTAGATGCCGCGATCGCCGCGCCCCAGCCGGTCCGCGAGCCAGCCGCCGGCGAATACGCCCGCGGTGCCGCCGATCAACAGCAGCGAGCCCATGAACTGCGATGCCTCGAGCAGCGAGAAGCCGAAGCTGCGGATCAGCACCGACGGCACCCAGAAGGCCAGTCCATAGCCGCACATCGAGCTGAACGCCGCGGCGAAGGCGAGCAGCCAGAAGCTCGGCTTGCGCGCCAGGATCGGGAAGACCGACGAGATTGGCACGCGCTCGGCGGCGGCGGCACGCACCGCGGCAGTGTCGGCGCCGCCGCGCACCGGCTCGCGCACCACCAGCCGGAAGATCGGCGCGATGACGATGCCCGCCACGCCCACCGCGATGAAGGCGGTGCGCCAGTCGACCGTCGCGGCGATGTAGCCGCCGAGCAGCGCGCCGCCGGCCAGGCCGATCGGAATGCCCAGCGAGTAGATCGCGAGTGCCCGCGCTCGCTTCTCCGGCGGGAAATAGTCCGAGATCATCGCGTAAGAGGGCGCGACGCCGCCGGCCTCGCCCACGCCCACGCCCAGCCGGAAGAAGAAGAGCTGCCAGAAGCCGGTGGCGAGCCCGCACAGCGCAGTGAAGCCGCTCCAAACCATGAGTGCCGCGGTGATCACCCAGCTGCGGCTGGTGCGGTCCGCCAGGATCGCGAAGGGAATGCCGAGCGTCGAATAGAGCAGCGCGAAGGCCACTCCGCCCAGCGCGCCGAGCTGGGTGTCGGTGAGTCCCAGATCTGCCTTGATCGGCTGGACGAGGATCCCGAGGATCTGCCGGTCGAGGAAGTTGAAGGTGTAGACCAGCAGCAGCATCGCCAGCACGAGGCCACGATACGCACGAGTGGGAGCGGGGGCTTCGGACATTACGACTTCCTAAAAGCAAGCGAGCCGGGTGTCACTCTCGACACCCGGCTCGCGAAAAGGCTCGGCCGTGGCGCACGCCGCCGGCTTAGAAGCGCACCTCAACGGTGCCGGTGACGGTACGCGGCGGACCATAATAGCCGATCACCGAATTGCCCGTGAGCGCGCCGGGGAAGTTGTACCCGCCGACGCGGTAGCGCGCGTCGGTGAGGTTGCGCGCCGCGACGCCGATCCGGTAGCGGCCGCTGCCCGAGGTCCAGTTGAGCGCGGCGTCGACCAGCGCATAGCCGTCCTGGTCGAGCGCCGGGGTGGCGAACTCGAACATCTGCGTGTCGCTGCGCAACGCCACCGAAGGCGTGAAGGCGATCGTGCCGCCCGCCAGATCCCCGGACCAGGTCGCCGAAGCGTTGGCGGTCCATTCGGGCGTGTTCTGGAACGACCGCTGATCGGAGACGTCGACCGGCGTGGTGCCGCCGCCGATGTAGGTGAAGAACTCCTTGTAGTCGGCATTGGTGTAGCCGACCGCGATGCTCGCCTGGAAATGCCGCGAGGGGACCATCCGCGTCTCGAGTTCGAAGCCGTATATCACTGCCTTGCCGGCATTGTCGACGAAGCTCGCAATGCCGTTGGGCAGCGCGGGCACCTGGATGGTGACCTGCTGGTCCTTATAGTCCGAATAGAAACCCGCGAGGTTCACGAACAGCGCGCGGTCGAGGAACGCGCCCTTCATGCCGACTTCGTAGCTGTCGATTACTTCGGGCTCGTAGCCGTTGACGGTGGTCGGCGTCAGGATCGCGTCGCCGCGCATGTCGAAGCCGCCGGATTTGAAGCCCTTGCCGTAGCTCGCGTAGAAGTTGAGGTCCTGGCGCGGCTCGTAGCTGATGCTCACGCGCGGGGTCGCCTTCTCGAAGGTGCGGCTGTTGGTGTAGTCGGAGCGGATGAGGCCCGGGACCGCCGCGGCATTGCCGAACAGGGGACTGCGGATGCCGGTATAGTTGCGGCGGAAGACCGTGCCCGTCTTGTCGTCCTTGGTGTAGCGCAGGCCGGCCGAGATCTTGAGCTGCTCGGTCAGGTCGAAGCTCAGATCGCCGAAGGCGGCATAGCTCTTGGTGAAGACCTCGCCCGAGGTGAGGGTGGTAAGGTTGGCGAGGCCGACCACGGTGTCGAACGCGCCGGCAGCGCGTCCGTTGAGATAGTAGAGGCCGAACACGCCCTGGAGCCGTTCGCCCTCGAAGAGCAGCTGCAGTTCCTGCGTGAACTGGCGGTCCTCGTAGAAGGCCGGGATGTCGAGCGTCGGAAGCTCGGTGTTGTCGAAGTCGATCAACGTGTCGGTCCGGCCGTCGCGCCAGGCGGTGATCGTCTTGAAAGTCAGCGTGTCGCTGAGCCCGATCTCGCTGGTGACCGAAAGGCCGCGCGTCTCGACGCGGTTGTCGTCACCGATGCCGGCGCGCGTGTCATAGACGCTTTCGGTCGGCAGATAGCGCGGATCGGCGCCATTGGGCAGCAGGCGCGTGCCGTGGCGCGGCTTCGACTTGTCGAGCACGCGATCGCCCGAGACGCGGAAGAACATGTTGTCGGCAGGCGTGAACTCGGCCGAGAGCCGCGTCGCGAGCACGTCCTTGTTGTAGTGCTCGGCACCGGTGGTGAGGTTGGTGCCGAAGCCGTCGCGCCAATATTTGGCGACCGCGCCCCCGATCGACAGCATGTCGCCCACCGGAACGGTCACTTCGCCGATGAGGTCGACCTGATTGTACGAGCCATAGGATGCTCGGGCGCGTGCCTCGAAATCATGGCCGAGCCGCCTTGTCACATATTTGATCGCCCCGCCGATCGTGTTGCGCCCGTAAAGCGTGCCCTGTGGGCCGCGCAGCACTTCGACACGCTCGACGTCGAAGATGTCGAGCACCGCGCCCTGCGGACGTGCGACATAGACGTCGTCGATATACAGCGCCACGCCGGGCTCGAAGCCCCACAGTGGGTCCTGCTGGCCCACGCCGCGGCTGAAGCCAATCAGCGTCGAGTTCGAGCCGCGCGCGATCTGGAGCGTGAGGTTGGGAGTCTTGTCCTGCAGCGCAGTGATATCGGCCGCGCCGGTCTTCACCAGCGTATCGCCGGAGACGACCGACATCGAGATTGGCACGTCGATCAGGCTTTCCTCGCGCCGGCGCGCAGTGACCGTAATCTCGCCTTCGTCCTGCGTCGCGTCGTCCGCTGCAGCGTCTGCGGCAGGCGCTTCCTGCGCATAGGCCGGCATCGAGCCGATCGCGGCGAAGGCTGCGCCGGCGAACAGCACGGTACGAGCAGACGGAATCATGCGAGACATGCAATTGTCCTCCCCAAATGCCCAACCCGTTCATGCGGGTTGTAAGCCGTTGCGCGAGGCTATACTGAAACATGAACCAGGATTCAACTTGGATCGAACGGGAGAGGGGCGATGGCCGGGCGTGGCACGGCTGGCAGAGGGGAACGGGGCGCGGCCGAGGCGGCGAGCGCGGGTAAGGAGCCGCGCACCGCGCGCGGACGCCGGACGCTGCGCGCGATTCTCGACGCGGCGGCGGCCGAGTTCGGTGAGAAGGGTTTCCACGAAGGCTCGATCAGCGGGATCACGCGGCGTGCAGGCGTCGCGCTGGGTAGCTTCTACACCTATTTCGATTCGAAGGACGACGTGTTCCGCGCGCTGGTGCGCGACATGAGCGAACAGGTGCGCGAGCATGTCGCGCCGGCGCTCAAGGATGCGCCGGGGCAGATCGCCGCCGAGCAGGCGGCGCTGCTCGCCTTCGTCCGCTTCGCCCGCTCGCACAAGGAAATCTACCGGATCATCGACGAGGCCGAGTTCGTCGATCCGGAGAGCTTCCGCCTTCATTATGCGACCACCGCCGAGCGTATCGCCAGGCGCCTGCGCGCGGCGGCCGACCGTGGCGAGCTGCGTCAGGACGTGGGCGAGATCCACGCCTGGGCGATCATGGGAATGAACGTGTTCCTGGGCCTGCGCTACAGCGTGTGGGACGAGGACGTCGCGCCCGAGGCGATCGCGGAGACGGTCGCAGCGATGCTCGCCCACGGTATCGCGGCGCGCGACTGAGCCTGCTCAGTCCTTCTTTTCGAGCTTGTCCCTGAGCGCCGCCAGCCCGCCGAACGGCCCGCTTTCCTCGGCAAGCCGCTTGGCCTCCTCCTCGCTCAGCACCCCGGCATCCTTGAGCACCGCCGCGGCATTTGGGCTGCGCGGGAAGGGATCGAGCGCGAGCGCCAGCGTTTCGGCCGCGGCCTCGCCCAGGTCGATCGCGCCGCCCGAATAGAAGACGGTGTCGCACTCGTCTTCGCTGAGCTCGACTTCGTCCGCCGCCTCACCTTCGCCCGGTTCGGGCAGGAAGCGGATCGCGAAATCCTCCTCGATCTTCGCCGGTAGCGCTTCGTCGGTGACCACGCAGGCCTGCGTGACTGCGCCCGACAGATGCCCCCGCGCGATTACGCCGGCCGCATCGCGGCGGAGCGCAAAGCGCGCCTCCAGCCGGTCGACGGCCTTGAGCCCGAAGCGGCGGGCGAGAGCCGTGCGCTCCTCGGGATCGGCGGTCACTTCGATCTGTGCCTCGCCGGCGCCGATCTGGTCGAGCCGGTGGGGGCGGGAGAATTCGGGAGTCATTGCGGCAGCTCCCCGGCGATGACCGATTCGATCGGCATCGCCGCCAGTGCCTCGCGGAACGCCCGCAGCCCGGCCTCGACATGCGCCACCGCTGAGTCCTCCGGCGCATGGCCCCGATAGAGGTTGCGCACCAGCGCAGGCGCCAAATTGCCCTCGGCCAGCCCTGCGCGATAGGCGCCCAGCCTTCCGCCGAGCATGCCCATCATCCGGCCCATGTGCTTGCCCACGACGATGTCGCCGATTCCGATCTCGCGTAGCTGGCCGTCCATGTCGTCGATGAAGCATTCGGCGAGCGCAGTGCTCGGCGCGATACCGGTGGGATCCTCTTCGAGTCGCAGCAGCACCACGCACAGCACCGCTGCGATCATGTCGAATCGGCCGTCGATAGTGTCGGGCACCTGTCCCTCGGCATACCAGTGCGGCGCGCGCCCTTTCGCCACCACAGCGGCATAGAGGCGCTGTGCGCTGCCGCGCTCGGGGGCGCCGAAGAGCCGCTTCAAAAGTCCCATTTCCTGCGTGTTCCGTTCGATCGCTTGTGCCGCGACCTTGTTTGGCCGCATTTTGCCGCATATTGAGGGGAACGGCGCGCGTTGCAATGCGCCGGTGCTTGCGTTTGTCCCGGAGACCCTAATGTCGATTCCCGCCCGTCTAGCCTGCAGTGCCGCGCTGCTCGCCGTTGCTCTCGGCACGAGCGCCTGCACGAAGACGCGGACGCACCAGGGCTATGTGGTCGACAAGGAGCTGGTCGACGCGATCCAGCCCGGCGTCGACAATCGCGACTCGGTGATGCAGACGCTCGGCCGGCCCACGCTCACCAGCCAGTTCAACGGCGGCGAGTGGTATTATGTGTCGCGCGACAGCCGCAACTACATGTACCAGGATCCCAAGGTGCGCGATCAGCTCACGCTCCGGATCCGCTTCGATGCGGCGGGCAACGTCGCGGCGATCGACCGGATGAACCAGGAACTGGTCGCCTCGGTCGAACCCTATGGCAAGAAGACCCCGACGCTGGGCCGCAAGCGCAGCTTCTTCGAGGATCTGTTCGGCAACATTGGCACTGTCGGCGCGCCCGGCACCGGCGGGCCCGGCGGCGGCACCGGCCAGTAAGCTTGCTGCCGGCTGACCGACGCGTTCCCGGACGGTTCAGCCCACCCCCTCCAAAAGGCTTAGGCGCCGCTTTCGGGCGGCCTGGAATGTCTAGGAGGACAGGATGAGGAAGATCGTCACCGCCGCGTTGATCGCAGCCGTCGCCATGCCGGCAGTCGCGCTGCCGACCGCGGTCAGTGCCCAGTCGCGCCAGGAGCTGCGCCGCGACCGGCAGGATATCCGCGAAGAGCAGCGCGATCTGCGCCGCGCCTATCGCAGCGGCGATCCGCGGCGCGTTCAGAACGAACGCCGCGACGTGCGCGAGGCGCGTCAGGAATATCGCGAGGACCTGCGCGACCGCAATCGCCGCTGGGGCGACAACGACTGGCGCGACTATCGCACGCGCAACCGCGGCGTCTATTCCCGTGGCAGCTGGCACGCACCCTTCCGCTACACGCGCTTCCGCAGCGGCGTGCGGATCGCGCCGAGCTATTGGGGTTCGCGCTACTGGATCTCCGATCCCTGGCGTTATCGCCTGCCGCCGGCCGGCCGCTATCAGCGCTGGGTGCGCCACTATGACGATGTGCTGTTGATCGACTCGCGGCGCGGCATCGTGCTCCGCGTCCTCAACAACTTCTTCTGGTAAGCTAGGGAAATGATGGGCCCCGGGCTGCTTTCGCGGCCCGGGGTTCGGCCGCGCCGAAATGCGCACGGCGCGGCCGGTGCCCTGAGGCACGGTCCCGAAAGGGGAAGGACCAAAGCGCAGAACGCGCAGCAAGCCGTTTCGGTCCTGTAGTGAATTATTTTTCCGTCAGCGCACCGTGAACAAGATCTGGTCGACCACGCGACCGCCCAGGTCTACCAGCCGCAATCGGTGCTGCCCCGGCGGCGCGTGCACCAGCGGGCGCGAATCGGCCGGTCCCAGTTCGTTGCGGTCGAGCATCAGGCGGTGCCCGGTCGCGTCGCCCGACACCGTGATCGCCAGCCGCTGGCGGTCGGCCGGAATGTCGGGATCGAGCGCATAGACGCTGCCCGCGACCGGATTGACGATCCGCGGGCGCCGCGATGCGGCAGGCGCCGCCGCGACTTCGGCCAGCGCCGTTCCCGCCAGAAAATACTCGCGACGCGGTCGTTCGATGCCCGCGGCGAAGCGGATGCTCCGCTGTTCGACGCCGGCGGGCCGCGGTAGCGGCCGCCCGGGCGCCTCGCGATGGAGCGCGAGCATCACGTCGCGCCACACCGGCGCCGCGCCGCTGGTGCCGGAAACCGCGCGCATCGGATCCCCCTCGAGGTTTCCCACCCAGACCCCCACCGTGAACCGGTCCGAGAAGCCGATGCACCAATTGTCGCGCATCGCCTTGGAGGTGCCGGTCTTGGCGGCGGCCCAGAAAGGCAGGCGCAGCGCCGAATCGGGACCGAACGTGCCCGCGCGCGCATTGGGATCGGCGAGCATGTCGGCGGCGATCCACGCCGCCGCGGGGCTGGTGACACGCCGCGCCGCCGGTCGGCCCTCGCCCTTCGTCAGCCGCAGCGGCGACCAGCGCCCGCCCTGCGCCAGGCTGCGATAGGCGGCGACCTGTTCGAGCAGCGTCACTTCGGCCGAGCCCAGCGCGAGCGAATAGCCATAATATTGGCCATCCTCGACCAGCCCGCGATAGCCGGTGTCCCACAGCCGGTCGCGGAAGGCGTCGACGCCGGTCAGGAGCAGCGTGCGCACCGCAGGGACGTTGAGCGATCCGGCAAGCGCGACGCGCGCGGACACAGACCCCTTGAACGCGCGATCGTAATTCTGCGGCACGTAGAGGCCAGAGGCGGTGTCGAGCTGCACCGGCGAATCGTCGAGGATCGAGGCGGCGGTGAGATAGCCTTTCTCGATCGCCTGCGCGTAGAGGAACGGCTTCAGCGTCGATCCCGCCTGACGATAGGCCGACGCGCCGTCGACCGCGGGCGCCGTGCTCGCGCCGCCGATTCCGCCGACATAGGCGAGCACTTCGCCCGTTGCATTGTCCGCCACGATCACCGCGCCGTCGCGGGCGCGCGTGCCACCCAGTCCCTGCAGCTGACGGCGCAGCGCCGCAGCGGCAGCTTGCTGGATGCGTGCGTCCAGCGTCGTGGTCACGCGCAGCCCCGGCTTGTCGAGCAAGTGCTGCGCGAGGTGCGGCGCGAGGCCGGGATCAAGCGCCAGGCTGCGCGCGGGGCCGAGCATCGAGGCTGCCGCGCCGGCGAAGCGGCCGCAGTCGCGCTCGTGCGCCATCGCACAGGCGCGGGCGGCGACCCTTGCCGAACCCGCCTGCGGATCGGGGAGCAGCGCCGCGAGCAGCAGTGCGTCCTCGCGGGTGAGCGTCGCAGGCGTCTTGCCGAACAGGCCGAGCGCCGCCGCGCCGATCCCCTGCGCTTCCCCGCGAAAGCCGGCGAGATTTAGATAGGCCTCGAGAATCTGGTCCTTGCTCCAGCGCGCCTCCAGCGCCCGTGCCGCGCGCATCTGGCGCAGCTTGTCGCCGATGCCCCGCCGGCCGGGGCTCGCCAGGTCGGGCGCGAGATAGGCGGCGAGCTGCATCGAGATGGTCGAGGCACCGCGTCCGCGCCGGCCCTCGGCTCGATCGCGCAATGCGCCGCCGAGCGCCAGCCAGTCGATGCCGCGGTGGCTGCGGAAGCGCCGGTCCTCGGCCGCGACGATGGTATCGCGCGCGGCAGGTGCAATGTCGCCGAGGCGCGTCCATGCAAGACGGCGCGCACGATAGTCGACGCGGATGCTGTCGATCAGCCGGCCGTGACGGTCGTAGAGCCAGGCTTCGGAGGGCTGCCACTGCCCCCGAACCGCGGCATAGTCGGGAAGGGCCGGCGGCCTTGTCGACCAGTCCACCGCGACGTGCGTCCCAACCAGTCCGAGGATCAGGGTCCAGGCGATTCGCAGCGGCGTGACCACCCCGCGCCATCCGCGCTCACGCCGTGCCGCGCCTTCAGCCCGCAACCAGCCGGCGAGCGCCTGCGGAAAGCCATCGACGCGGGCGATCAACCGGACGAGATGCTCCCTGACCGCCCCGAGCCTCACCGCTCCGCCACGACCATCGTCTGGTTGGGCAGCTGCGCACGGATCTCGGGCGAATACATCGCCTCGACCCGCGTCGCGGGCAGGCTGAACCGGCCGGCAGCGTTAAGCCGCATCACATAGGAGATGGTGAAGCTGCCCCGCGGCACCCAGCCGTAATAAGCCCGCCAGGCGTCGCGCCCGCGCTCGATCCAGTTGGGCGAAACGCCATCGCGGGTGCCGCCTTCCGCAGCCAGCATCTCGGACTGGCCGCCCAGATTGCCGATCACCGTCGCGCCGGTGGGTACCGGATCCTCGATCACCACCCAGTTGCGCTCGGCGGAGGCTTGGACCGTGATCGTCACCTTGACCACGTCGCCGCGCGTGTAACGGCCCTGTGCGAAGGACTGGACCGGCGTCACGGTTTTGGTCGCACGATAACCTGTGAGCAGCGGTTTCGTCAGCGGCACCGCCGCCTTCACCCGGACGAAGGCCCAGGGGCCGGAGTCGCCGCTCTGCCCGAGCAGCAGCGGGGTGCTCGCCCGCGGCAGCGGCAGGCTGAACAGCCGCTGCTGCTCGGCGAGCGGCCAGCTCCGGCTGAGGCTCGCCGGCCCCAGCCGCGCGCTGGTGACGCCGGCGATGCTCTCGGCCGGATAGAGGCGCATGAAGCGCCGGGCGGCGATCGTGCCCCAGGCGTTGGCAGTGGTGGTGTCCCAATGCCCACGCTGCTGGCGTGCGGCGACGCCGGTCATCATCCGCGGCGATTCGGCTTGCCACCCGGAACGGCCGAGCGTCACCAGCGCGGCCTTGATCGCGCCTTCGTCGGCCGAGGACATCAGCCACCAGGGCATGTTGTCCCTGTCGGTGAGGTCGATCCGCGTCGCCTCATAGACCAGCCGGCTGCGCAGCACGCGCTCGCCGTCGGCACGGAGCTGTGCGCCATTGGCGAGGCCCGGCACGCGGCCGAGCGCGGCCAGATAGTCGGCGAGGCTGGACGTCGGCATCTCGGCCGGCGCGATGCCGAGCTGGCCGAGCATGTCGGCGCTTGCCGCTCCCTGGCGCGCGAGCGCCGTGAAGGCAGCGACGCGCTGGAGGCGGACGTCGCCATAATCCTCGTGCCGCAGCCGCCCGTCGAGCACGGCCTTCATCGCATCGATCATCCGCGCGCGCGGTTCGGCCGGCAGCGGCAGCCCCGCCTCGCCGGTGATCGACAGGGCATAGGCGGTGAGCGCCTCCGATCCAGGCCATTCGCCGGGGAAGTAGCGCAGCAGCCCGTCGCTGTCCTGATAGGCCGGGATTTCGCCCGCCAGCGCGTTCCACGCCGCGGTGTCGCCAAGCGCGATCGCCTTGGAGAGGCGCTGCTCGAAACAGCCATAGGGATAGGCGGCCATATAGTCGCGCACGCCCTGCATCGGTGGCGCAAGCGTATCGGTGAGCTGCACCTCGACCGAGCCGAAGCCCGGCAGCGCGCCCGCGGGCGGCGCGATTGCGAGGCTGGTGCCCTCGCCGACGCGCACCAGGCTCGCCGCCCAGGTCTCGACCGGCACCGCGGGGATCACGTCCTGCGCCACGGTCACGCGGTCGCTGGCCTTGCCGTCGGCCGAGCGGGCGGTGACCGTCCAGCTGAGCTTGCCCGCCTGCGGCGGCGCCGTGAGGTTCCAGGTGACGGGCGCCGCGCCGCCTGCCGGAATGTCCACGGTCAGCGGCTTGCCGGTCGCGACCGCGGGGCTCAGCGCCACTTGCGCCGTAACGCGCATCGGCCGGTCCGATCCGTTGCGCAGCGTGAACATCGCGCCGAAGCTGTCGCCGGTGCGCACCAGCTGCGGCACGCCGGCGAAGATGCTCAGGTCCTGCCGTGTCCGCACGCTCGTCTCGCCGGTGCCGAAGAGCTGTGCGCCATCGGTGGCGATCGCGACGAGCTTGAATGACGTCAGCGCATCCGACAGCGGCACCGCAACGCGCGCGCGTCCCTCGCCGTCGAGCGGCACGCGGCCCTTCCATAGCAGCACCGGCTGGAAATTCTCGCGGTTGAGCCCCGAGAGATCGCCCCCGCCGCCGCCCGCCTCGACTGCCTTGCGGCCATAGTGGCGCTTGCCGACCACCTGCGTCTGCGCAGTCGAAGTGAGCACCGAGATCGGCCGCTCCCCCATCATCGCGGCGAGCACGTCCCAGCTGTCGTTGGGCGCGAGCTGGAGCAGCGCTTCGTCCACCGCGGCAAAGGCGACATCGGCTTCGCGCGCCGGGCTGCCGTCGGGGTTCTTCACCTGCACCTCGACGTTCGCGGTCTCGCGCGCGCCATAGGCTTGTCTGTCGGCCTTCACTGCGACGCCGAGCTTGTGGCCTTCCCACCCGACCTTCACCTTGGCGATGCCCAGCCGATAGGCGGGCTTGGCGAGGTCGACCGTCGCGGTCGGCTTGCCGCCTTCCTTCGAGAAGAAGGGCAGCCCCCAGTCGCGCGCTAGGCTCGATCCCCAGTTGGACCAGCCCGACACGCGCCCGCGCACCGCCATCACCGATACATAGACGTCGGGCGCATAGCCACCCGGCATCGGCACCTCGATCACCGGATTCTTGCCCGAAAGCCCGACGACGAAGCTCGAGAGCACGCCCTCGCGTTCCACCGTCACCAGGGCGGTCGCGGCGCGGAAGGGCATGCGGACCTGGAATTTGGCGGTCTCGCCCGCCTTATACTCCAGCCGCTCTGGGATCAGGTCCATGCGGTCGCCGTTGTCGCCGCCGAACCACCAGTCGTCGTCGCCGACCAGCCAGACCGACTGCGTCGCCCGTGTGACATTGCCGTTCGCGTCCTTTGCGGTGGCGACGGCATAGACTTCGCCCGACACGCCCGGATCGAGCTGGCAGTTCGCCAGCCCCTGCGCATCGGTGGTCGCCGAGCAGGTCGCGCCCAGCCGGGTCGTCTTCATCTGATTGTCATAGGCATAGAAGCCGCCGATCAGCCGGCGCCGGGCAGTGAGGATCTCGCGGCTGTAGAGCTCGACCGAGATCTTCTGGTTCGCGATCGGCTTGCCCGATGTGTCGAGCGTGACGAAGCGCAGGCGCAGGTCGTCCTGCTTCATCAGCCAGCCGTCGGTCTTGATCCCGAGCTGCACCGCCGAGGTGTAGATCGGGATGCGCCGCGAGGCGGTCAGGACCTCGCCGTTCGCATCCTGGTAGTCCATCTCGACCTGCATGTTGGTCGGCTGGTCGAGCGTCTGCGGCACTTCCACATTGATGCGGGCAGCGCCGTCGGCGCCCAGCGTGACCGGAAGCGTCTGGGTGGGCGGCAGCGGCGTCGATTGCTCGTCGGTCTCGTCGTCGCCGTTGAGCGGTTTCACGCCTTCGCTGAGTGCCCGCCCGCCGAAGCTGTAGCTCTCATAGCCCTCGGGCGCCTTGACGCCCTCGTACCAGCCGATGCGAAGTTCGACCGGCAGGTTCGAGGCGCCGCCCCCCGAGAGATAGCCCACGAACAGGTCGAGCGGCAGCGTGCGCGGCCGCACCGCG
>DATLJJ010000067.1:0-2053 GCA_035538975.1 Sphingomonas sp.
ACTGCGACGAAGCCCAGCGCCTCGCCCGTGCCCTTGCGGATCGCGGACAGGACCGACTGGGGATCGGCGCCGAAAGCCAGGCCGGTGCCCAGCGCGACGATCAACAGTGCGAGGAAGGCCTGGATCTTGAAGCGCAGCACCAGCACGACGACGGCGGCGATGCTGGCGGCGACGATCGCCAGCGTGCTCCACGGCTCGCCGATCATGCGATCGTCACTCGCGTCTCGATCGAAGCGGCGGGCGTGCCGGGCGCGGCGCTGGTGAAGCCGCCGCGCACCGCGAGGCTGGCGCGCATCCTGATGTCCTCCGACGAAGCACCGACCATCAATTCCACCGTTCCTCCGGGATAGGTCCAGCCCTCAGGGCTCCAACAGGCGAACTGCTCGGGGCTGAGCGTGAAGGCGACGCGCCGCCGCTCGCCGGGAGCGAGAGTCAGCCGCACGAAACCGCGCAGTTCCTTGACCGGCCGCGCCACGCCCGGGACGGGCGCGCGGATGTAGAGCTGCACCACTTCGTCGGCCGCGACCTGGCCGATGTTGGCGACGGTGATCGAGACCTCGGCGCTCCCCCCGGCGTCGACCGCGGCGGGCGTGACGGCGAGGCCCGAATATTCGAAGGGCGCGTAGCCGAGCCCGTGGCCGAAGGGGAACAGCGGGCCGATGTCGACGTCGTGATAGCGTGCGCTGTCGTTCTTGAGATCCGGGTCCGCGGGGCGGCCGGTCGGGAAATGAGCATAGGGAATCGGCACCTGCCCCGTGGTGCGCGGCATGCCGATCGGCAGCCGCCCGCCGGGCGAGACCTTGCCGGTGAGCACGTCCACGATCGCCGGGCCGCTCTCGATACCGAGGAACCAGGTCTCGAGCACTGCCGGGATGCCGCGCAGTGCATGTTCGAGCGCGAGCGGGCGGCCGTTCATCAGGATCGCGACGATCGGCTTGCCGGTCGCCTTGAGCGCATCGATCAGCGCCTGCTGCGGCCCCGGCAGCCCGATCTGCGAATAGCTGCGCGCCTCGCCGGTATAGTCATAGTCCTCGCCCAGCACGAGCAGCACCACGTCGGCGCGCCGGGCAGCCTCGACCGCGGCGGGGATTCCCGCGCGATCGTCGCTGCGCGGGTGGACGCCGGGGACGAACTCGGCATCGGGCAGCGCCTTGCGCAGCGTGACCACGTCGGCCACCTCGCCGCGCCCACGCCACGAGCCGAGCGGCGAGCTGTCGTCGGCCGCGAGCGCACCGATCAGCGCCAGCTTGCGGCCCGGTGCGAGCGGAAGCAGCGCGCCTTCGTTGCGCAGCAGCACCATCGAGCGCTGCGCCGCGCGGCGTGCCGAGGCGCGATGGCGCGCCGAGGGGGCATCGTCGCCGCGCCGCGATCCGAAGCCATAGGGTTCGTCGAACAGCCCGAGCCGCGCCTTGGTGCCCAGGATGCGCTCGACGGCCTGGTCGATCAGCGGCTCCAGCCCCGGGTCCTGCCGCACGGCCTCGGCGAGATGATCGGCATAGTTGGTGCTCGCCATCTCCATGTCGACGCCCGCACGGAGCGCCAGCGCCGCGGCCTCGGCGGGCGTGGCGGCGACGCCGTGGTTGATCAGCTCCTTGACCGCGTTCCAGTCGCTGACGACCAGCCCCTGATAGCCCCAGCCCTGCCGCAGCAGCCCGCGCACCAGCCCCTCGTTCGCGGTCATCGGCACGCCGCCGATGTCGTTGAACGCAGTCATCATGCTGCCCACCCCGGCGCGCTGCGCGGCGGCGAAGGGCGGCAGATAGACTTCGTGGAGCGTCCGTTCGGACAGGTCCGCGCTGTCGTAATCGCGGCCCGCGGCGACCGCGCCATAGCCGACGAAATGCTTCGCGCAGGCCATCACGCGGACGCCGTCGCCGAGATCGTCGGTCTGGAACCCGCGCACCTGCGCCTCGGCCATGCGCGAACCGAGATAGGGGTCCTCGCCCGCCCCCTCGACGATGCGGCCCCAGCGCGGATCGCGCGCGACGTCGACCATCGGCGTGAAGGTCCAGTGGAGCCCTGCGGCCCAGCTCTCCTCCGCCGCGACGCGCGC
>DATLJJ010000068.1:0-1715 GCA_035538975.1 Sphingomonas sp.
GCCGTCCTCGCCGCCGATCAGCGTGCGGCCGTGGCCGACCACGCTGCGCGCATCGTGCAGGATGGCGGTCAGCGCGCGAACGATCTGGCCGATGTCGCCGCTGAACTCGCGTTGAGCATCCCTGAGCTGGGCCGCCTGCAACTGACAAATCGCGCGCGCGCCGTCCTCGCCCGCCATCAGTCCGGGAACGAGGCTCGGAGCCCGTCCGGAGGCGAGGCCAAGACCGTGCGAGACATGCTCGAGACGCTGGCGTGTGCTGTCGCCGGCCTGCAGGGAGATGATCGCGCTGCCCACCGCCTCGGCGATCTTCCTGGTGCTGGAGCTGGCGAGATCGGCCAGATGGCCGCTGTTGCTGCGCTGATCGCGCAACCCGGAATACGCGGAGCCGAGCTCGACGCTCTCCGCCGCCAGTTGATTCCGGTAGCGGCTCTCGAAGTCCCGCTGCCGGCCGAATGCGGTGGCGACCGCTTCGGACAGGCGCTGCTGATCCCGCGCGCAGCCCTCGATCGCGCCCTGCACGGCCTTGCCGAGATCGTAGGCCTCCTGCGTGAAGGCGAGAAAGCCCTCGCGGTCGCCGTCGAGCGAAGCGGCCTCGATCCGCGCGCTGCGAGCGATGATGGTGATCATCTGGATGTGCTTGAACAGCGGCTTGAGCAAAGCGGACGCCTCCGCCGTGCTCTTGCCGATCGTCTCCAGCAGGGCGGTCTCCGCCGGCAGCGCCTGCGCGAGCTCGCCGAGCCGCGCGGCGATCTCCTGCAGCGCGGTCGCGGCCCCCTCGATCTCCGCTCCGGAGAGTTCCGAGGAAAGCGCCGCGAGGCCCTGGTTCAGCTCCTTGAAGATAAGATGCCCGCGTCCAAGCTCGTGACCGACGCGCGCGAACACGTCCTCGACGCGCGAGGAGACGTCCTCGATCGCGACGATGGCCTCGGTGAGCGTGCTGGCCGGAATCACGGACATCGCGGTCAACCTGCCACCACGGGGTGCCCGGCCTGATACCAGAGCATGATTTCGCGCGGGATCTGGTGCAGCGAGACGACCTTCTCGACGCCGCCATGGGCGATGGCTTCCTTGGGCATGCCGAACACCACGGAGCTCTCTTCATCCTGCGCCCGGGTCGAGGCGCCGAGCTTGCGCATCTCCAGCATTCCGCGCGCGCCGTCATCGCCCATGCCGGTCATGATCACGCCGAGCGCGTTGGCGCCTGCATGCTGGGCCGCCGAGCGGAACAGCACGTCGACCGACGGGCGATGCCGCGATACCGGCGGGCCGTCCTTGATCGCGATCTGGTACCGCACGCCGATGCGCTGGAGCAGCATGTGCCGGGCACCGGGCGCGATATAGGCGCAGCCCGGCAGAACCGGCTCGCCGTCCTCGGCCTCCTTGACCCTGATCTGGCAGACACTGTCCAGACGCCTGGCAAAGGCCGCGGTGAAGCCTGCCGGCATGTGCTGGACGATCACGATGGGCGGACAGTGGGCCGGCAGCATCTCCAGGACGTCATTGAGCGCTTCGGTTCCGCCGGTCGAGGCGCCGATGCACACGATGCGCTCCGTCGTCGGCCGGACCTTGCCCTGCACCGGCGGAGGGATGATGGCATCGGCCGTCAGCTTCTTCTCGATCTCCCGGCGCGCGGCACGCGGACGCACCCGGGCCCGGGCTGCCGACTTCACGGCCTCTCGCAGCCGTGTCGAGCATTCGAGCAGCGCCTGCCGCGT
>DATLJJ010000069.1:0-2993 GCA_035538975.1 Sphingomonas sp.
TCACCTCGGACGGTGCACCGGGCAACGCGCTGGAGGAAGTCAAGCTCGTCACGCTGCGCAACGTCAAGGGCGGCCTGCCCGTGCGCATGGTGCCTGCGCCGGCGACTCCCGCTGAGCTCAAATGACGGTCAGCCGCCGCACCCTGCTGGCGGGATCGCTGGTCGCCGCAGCCGCGCCCTTGCCGGCACTCGCCGCGCCGATCGAGCGCTTTTCCATCTGGCCCGGCCCGGCTCCGGGCGGCGAAGGCCTCGCCGTGCGCGACGAAGTCGTCAAACGCTCTCCGAACGGCCCGGCCGACGACATCGCATGGCCGCATATCGCCACCCCGATGCTCAATGTCGTGCCCGCCGCCAATCCGAACGGCGCGGCGATCCTGATGATCCCCGGCGGCGGCTATGCCCGTGTCGCGCTGGGGCGCGAGGGATCGAGCATCTCGCGCCTGTTCACCGCACGCGGCTACACCGTGTTCGAGCTGCTTTACCGCCTGCCGCACGACGGCTGGGCGGCTGGCCCCGACGCCCCGCTGCAGGACGCCCAGCGCGCGATGCGGCTGATCCGTGCCCAAGCCGCTCGCCGCGGTATCGATCCCGCACGCGTCGCCGCGATCGGCTTCTCGGCCGGCGGACACCTCGCGGCCAGGCTGGCGAGCCGCTTCGCGCTGGAGACCTACAAGTCCGTCGACGCCGCCGACCAGGGATCGGCACGCCCGGCGGTGGCCGGGCTCTTCTTCCCGGTCATCACGATGCGACTGCCGCACGCGCACGGCCAGTCGCGCCGCGAGCTGCTCGGCAAGGACACCAGCCCCGAGCGGATCGCGCGCTTCTCCGCCGAGAGCGACCTGCCCGCCGACATGCCGCCGACCTTCGTCGCGCACGCGGCGGACGATCCGGTCGTCCCGCCCCCCAATAGCCTGACGATGTTCTCCGCGCTCCAGGCGGCGAAGATCCCGTCCGAGTTGCACATCTTCGAGAAGGGCGGCCACGGCCTGCCGATGACCGAAGACGGCAAGGAACATCCCTGGCCCGGCCTGTTCGATCGCTTTGCCCGCCGGCACGGGATGGCGGGATGAGTGCGCCCCTGCTCTCCCGCCGCCAGCTCGTGCACGGCATCGGCGCCGCCGCCGCGATCGGCGCGCTGCCCGCATGGGCCAGCAATGCAGCCCGGCCCTGGTCCTATCTGATCGGCGCAGACGTCTCGTGGATTCCCGAGGACGAGGCGGCGGGCGCGACCTATGCGCTGGACGGCGTAGTGCGCGATCCGCTCGTGATCCTGGCGGACATGGGATTCAACGCGATCAAGCTGCGCACCTTCGTCGATCCGGCGAAAGGTTATTCGAAACGCAGGCCGGACGGTCCCTGGTGCGATCTCGCGCAGACGCTCGCCTTCGGCCGGCGGATCAAGGCCGCGGGAATGCACTTCTCGCTGACTCTCCATTATTCCGACACCTGGGCCGACCCGCAGCACCAGGACAAGCCGGCCGCCTGGGCGGGGCTCCCCTTTCCCCAGCTCGTCGAGACCGTCCGGCGCTACACCGCCGACACGATCGGCGCGCTGGTACGCGGCGGCGCGGCGCCGGATCTGGTGGTGATCGGCAACGAGACCACCTTCGGTACGCTATGGCCTGACGCGCGCGTGCCCCTCACCATCCCCACCGGCAATCCGCAGACCGACGCGGTGCACATGAACGTGCCCGGCGCGGGCGGCTACGACAAATTCGCCGCGGTGCTAAAGGCGGGTATCGCGGGGGCGCGCGCCGCTGCGCCGCAGGCGAAGATCGGGCTGCACAACCATCTCGGCCGCCACTGGGATATCGTGCAGTTGTGGAGCGACAGCCTGCTCGAACGCGGCGTGGCCTTCGATGCGCTCGGCTTCTCCTGCTACCAGCAGGCCGCTCAGGGCGATTGGGCGCGGACTTTCGCGAATTTCGCGAAACGCTACCCTGACCTCGGCTTCCTCGCGCTCGAATATTCGTCGCGCAAACGCTATGTGAACGACCTCGTCCACGCGCAGCCACACGGCTGGGGCAGCTTCATCTGGGAGCCGACGCGCCATCAGGAAGCGATCTTCCTGAAGGACGGCCGCAGCGCCGGCGAAGGGCCGCGGCCCGACCTGCTCTCGCAGGGGATCAACGGTGCCGAGGCGCCCGGCGCGGCGCTCGCGCCGCCGATGCCCCGCGGCCCCCGCAACCACGGCGGGCGGTATGACGCCGACCCGCAATTCGTTACTCTCTACCAAAGCATGGCGCGCGATTATGGTCTCGCGCCCAAACCCCTCAGGAGAAGCTAGTTGGCCGCCCTCACCCACGACGTTCCGCGCAGCGAGATCACTTCGAAGATCGACCTGCTCATGGATAACCTCGTCAACATCAAGGACGAGACCGGCGAGTTCCTCCTCCACCTCGAGGACGGCCGCATCATCGACACCAAGGGCTGGGCCGGCTGGGAATGGACCCACGGCGTCGGCCTGTTCGGCATGTGGCGCTATTACGAGCAGACCGGCGACGACAAGGCGCTGCACATCATCAAGCAGTGGTTCGAGGACCGCTTCGCCGAGGGCACGCCGACCAAGAACATCAACACCGTCGCGCCCTTCATCACGCTCGCCTACCTGTACGAGCAGGAGCCGGACCCGCGCTACATCCCCTATCTGGATACGTGGTGCGAGTGGCTGATGGCCCCCGATGGCCTGCCCAAGACCGAGGAAGGCGGCTTCCAGCACATCGTCTACAACGACGAGAACCCCGGCGAGATGTGGGACGACACCCTCATGATGTCGGTCCTGCCGCTCGCCAAGATCGGCCTGCTGCTGAACCGTCCGCATTATGTCGAGGAGGCCAAGCGCCAGTTCCTCGTCCACATCAAATATCTGTTCGACAAGAAGACGGGCCTCTGGTTCCACGGCTGGGACTTCAACGGCCGGCACAATTTTGCCGAGGCTTTGTGGGCGCGTGGCAATTGCTGGGTGACGATCGCGATCCCCGAAATCATCGAGAT
>DATLJJ010000070.1:0-4686 GCA_035538975.1 Sphingomonas sp.
GACCAAGGCCGGGTGGGACATGTGGCCGGGGCCGTACGGCGACGTCGGCGGCTCGCGGAAATACCTCATCGCGTCCTGCGACCAGAGCCTCAAGCGGATGGGGCTCGATTACGTCGACATCTTCTACTCGCATCGCGTCGACCCCAAGACTCCGCTCGAGGAGACGATGGGCGCGCTCGCGCACATCCACCGGCAGGGCAAGGCGCTCTACGTCGGCATCTCGAGCTATTCGCCCGAGCTGACGCGCAAGGCGGCGGCGATCCTCGCCGAATACAAGGTACCGCTGCTCATCCACCAGCCGAGCTATTCGATGCTCAACCGCTGGATCGAGGAGTCGCTGCTCGACACACTCGGCGACCTCGGCACCGGCTGCATCGCTTTCTCGCCGCTCGCGCAGGGTATGCTCACCTCCAAATATCTCGGCGGCGTGCCGGCGGACGCGCGTGCGGCGAGGGGCGGGTCGCTCGGCCAGCACCTGCTGAGCGAGCAGAACCTGACGCACATCCGCGCGCTCGACGCGATCGCCCGGCGCCGCGGCCAGACGCTCGCCCAGATGGCGATCGCATGGGTGCTGCGCGATCCGCGCGTCACTTCCGCGCTGATCGGCGCGCGCACCGTCGAGCAGCTCGACGATTCGCTCGACGCAGTGAACAATCTGGCCTTCTCGGCCGACGAACTGGCCGAGATCGACGCGCACGCGACCGAGGGCGGGATCGATCTCTGGAAAGTCTCCTCGTCGCTTGAGGAACTGCCGGTGACCCGTGCAGGTTGAGCTGGCATGAGTGTCGCATTCCGCCGCGAGAGCGACGAGGAACATAAGGAGCCGAAGTTCGAGATCCCGCTGCCGCCGGGACCGAACATCGTCACGCCGCGCGGGCTCGCGCTGATCGAGGCCCGGGTGACCGAGCTGCAGGCCGCGATCGCCGCGGAGGCGGAGGAGGAGCCCCGCGAGGCGCTCCGCCGCGAGCTGCGCTATTGGGACACGCGCCGCGCCACCGCGGAGCTTGCCCCGTCGCCCGAGGAAGGTGTGGCGGGCATTGGTACCCGCGTGCGCATCCGCATGGGCGGGGCCGAGAAGCTGATCGACATCGTCGGTCATGACGAGGCCGATCCCGCCGCCGGCCGTCTCGCCTTTTCCGCTCCGCTCGCGCACGCGCTGATCGGTGCGGAGGAGGGCGAGCGCGTCGACTTCAACGGCAAGCCTGAGGCTATCGAAATCCTCGAAGTCGGCGCTTTTCCGCAGGCATGAGTTTCGAATCAGCGCATGCGTGGCTCGCCGAGCGCGCGCCAGACCTTCGCATCATCGATCAGGGCCGCAGCACCGCCACCGTCGCCGAAGCCGCCGAGGCACTGGGCGTGGAGCCGGCCCGCATCGCCAAGACGCTGGCGCTGCGGGTCGGCGAGCAGCTGCTGCTCGTGGTCGCGCGCGGCGACGCCCGGCTCGACAACGCCAAGACCAAGGCAGCGTTCGGCGGCCGTCCCCGCATGCTCGACGCCGAGGAAACGCTTGCCCGCACCGGCCATGCGGTGGGGGGCGTCTGCCCCTTCGGCCTCTCCGAGCCGCTGCCGGTCTATTGCGACGTATCGCTCCGCGCGTTCGACACCGTCTTCCCCGCCGCGGGATCGCGCACCAGCTCGGTCGAGGTAGCACCCGAACGGCTGGCCGAACTGGTCGCGAAGGACTGGGTCGACGTCTGCAAGCTGCCCGACTGAAGGCCGATGATGCCTCTCCCGCAGGCGGGAGAGGGCTTTAGGCCGCCAACAGTGCCTCGCCGGCGCACGCCACGATGTCCGCCGCCAGCGCATCGACGCGAGCCGGATCGGCATCCCAGGCGAACATGAAGCGCGCACCGCCGCCGATGAAGGTGTAGAAGCGCCAGCCCCGGCGCCGCAGCCCTTCGAGCACCGGCTCGGGCGCGGTGAGGAACACGGCGTTCGCCTCGACCGGGAACATCAGCTCGACGCCCGGCAATCCCGCGATGGCCGCGGCGAGCCGGGCCGCGCAGGCGTTGCCATGCTCGGCGTTGCGCAGCCACGCCCCGCTTTCCAGCATCCCGACCCAGGGCGCCGAGAGGAAGCGCATCTTCGACGCTAGCTGCCCCGCCTGCTTGCAGCGATAGTCGAAGTCTTCGGCGAGCGCGCGATCGAAGAAGATCACTGCCTCGCCCACCGCCATGCCGTTCTTGGTGCCGCCGAAGCACAGCACGTCGACGCCCGCCTGCCACGTCACCTCCGCCGGCGTGCAGCCGAGATGCGCGCAGGCATGGGCGAAGCGCGCGCCGTCCATGTGCAGCTTGAGCCCCAGCTCGCGACACACCGCCGAAAGCGCGCGGACCTCCTCGATCGAATAGACTTGGCCCGTTTCGGTCGGCTGGGTGATCGTCACCACGCGCGGCTTGGGGAAGTGGATGTCGCCGCGGCTGGTAGCCAGCGTGCGCACGGCCTCGGGCGTCAGCTTGCCGTCGGCGCTCTGCGCGACGAGGAGCTTGGAACCGTTGGAGAAGAATTCGGGCGCGCCGCACTCGTCGGTCTCCACATGCGCCTGCGACGAGCAGATGACGCTGTGATAGGACTGGCACAGTGCCGCCAGCGCGAGCGAGTTCGCCGCAGTGCCGTTGAACGCGAAGAACACCTCGCAGTCGCTCTCGAACAATTTGCGGAAGGCGTCGGCGGCGCGCTGCGTCCACGCATCCTCGCCATAGGCCGGGGTCGAGCCCGAATTCGCCGCCTGCATGGCTTCCCACGCCTCGGGGCACACCCCGGCATAATTGTCGCTGGCGAATTGCTGATCGTGAGTCATGTGCACGCGTCGTCCTTGTTCCGGTACCCGCACCAGAAAGACGGTTCGACGCTCGGCTTGGTCCCGTTTGTTGCCGGTCCGGCCACATCCTTCCGTCTTCACGGAAGCACCACCTTGCTCGGGGGCAGGTTGGTGTCGGGCGTCGACCCGACTCTTGATGTCGCGCTCCCGATACCGGCTCGCGCGTCGCCTATCAAGGGGCGCTCAGAACAGCGGCAGCTCGGCTTCGACCAGCGCGTCGAAATTGGATACGGTAACGCCGACCAGCCTTATTCCCACCTCGGTCGGCAGCACGCTGCGGATCAGCGCCAGCGCCGTCGCATGCAGCGTCTCGCGGCTGTCGACCGGCGAAGGCTGGCTGCGGCTGCGCGTGATGATGCGGAAGTCGCGGTACTTGACCTTCACCGTCACGGTCCGCCCGAACATCTGCGCCTTCTCGCACCAGGCCCAGACATCCTCGGCCATGCGCAGCACGCCGGCCTCGACATCGGGCGATTGCGTCAAATCCTCGTTGAAGGTCGTCTCCGAACCCGAGGATTTGCGCGTGCGATCGGGATCGACCGGCCGGTCGTCCTCGCCACGGGCAATGGCATGGTACCAGCCCGCCGAGCTCCCGAAATGCGCGCGCAGGAACTCGAGCGACTTGGCGCGCAGGTCCGCCCCCGTGACGATGCCGAGCGCTTCCATCTTGCGCGCGGTCACCGGCCCCACGCCGTGGAAACGCGCGACCGGCAGCGTCTCGACCCAGGCGGCGCCCATTTCGGGCGTCACCGCGAACTGGCCGTTGGGCTTGCGGTGATCCGAGGCGAGCTTGGCGAGGAACTTGTTGTACGAGATGCCCGCCGAGGCGGTGAGCCCCGTTTCCTCCAGAATGCGCGCACGAATCTCCCGCGCGGTCGCCCATGCGGTGGGCAGCCCGCGCTTGTTTTCGGTCACGTCGAGATAGGCTTCATCCAGCGACAGCGGTTGGATGCGATCGGTATATTCGGCGAAGATCGCATGGATCTGCTTCGAGACCGCACGATAGACGTCGAATCGCGCGCGAACGAACACCAGATCGGGGCAGCGCCGGAGCGCGGTTACCGAGGGCAGCGCCGATCGCACCCCGAACCTGCGCGCCTCATAGCTTGCCGCGGCCACGACGCCGCGCGGACTGGGCGAGCCCACTGCGACGGGCTTGCCCCGCAACGAAGGATCGTCGCGCTGCTCCACCGACGCATAGAAGGCGTCCATGTCGACATGGATGATCTTCCGCACCGGCACGCTCATGCCGCGCTTCTAGCGAGTTGCGAACGGATGGGGAACGGCGTTCTTGCCGCGGGGTGGTGGCTTCAAAGGAAGGGCTGTGGTGCCCAGGGACGGGATCGAACCGCCGACACTGCGATTTTCAGTCGCATGCTCTACCAACTGAGCTACCTGGGCGCACCGGCGAACCGCCGGGGAGCGGGCCTCTTAGTCGGGCGAATCGGCCCTGTCCAGCCTGCTTTGTGCATTTGGATCGACGGGTTCGCCCGCGATGCGATAGCCTTCGCCCAGCCACTGCAACAGGTCACGGTCCTTGCAGCCGCGGCTGCAGAAGGGCTTGAACTCCGGATCGGTGGGCTTGCCGCAGACAGGGCAGCCTTCGCGCTTTGCCATATCACTCCTTTGCCGAGACGAACTCGGTCGCGCCGCCGATTCGCCGCGCCAACTCCTGCTTCCAGCCGGGTTGCTGGGCGAGCCGTCGTGCGATGCGCTGCGTCACCATATGGGTGGTCGGAGGCGGCGGGGGAAGCCGCTCGAGCCGGCGAAGCTCGGCGCGCGTCTCGGCGCCCACCGGATCTGCACGGAGCAGCTCGGGAAGCGACGGGCGCGTGCGGCGGCGCACGATCTGGAGAAAGCCGAAG
>DATLJJ010000071.1:0-4659 GCA_035538975.1 Sphingomonas sp.
TTCTCCAGGCGCTCTCGCCGCATCACGCCTGGATGTTCTTCGCTGCCGATCCGCTCGCCGCCTTCCTCGCGCTCGGCTCCGTGGTGCTCGCCGTTACGGGCGCGGAGGCGCTCTACGCCGACATGGGCCATTTCGGCCGCAAGCCGATCCGCATCTCGTGGCTGTGGTTCGTGCTGCCGGCGCTGATGTGCAACTACATGGGGCAGGGCGCGCTGCTGATGCGCGACGCGGCCGCGATCGAGAGCCCCTTCTATTTCCTCGCGCCCGAGGCGCTGCGGCTGCCCCTGGTGATCGTCGCGACGATGGCCGCGATCATCGCTTCGCAGGCCGTGATCTCGGGGGCATTCTCGGTCACCCAGCAGGCGATCCAGCTGGGCTTCGTGCCGCGGCTCCGCATCGACCACACCAGCGCCTCGACCGCGGGCCAGATCTACATTCCGCTGGTCAACTGGGCGCTGATGGTCATGGTCATCCTGCTCGTCCTGACCTTCCAGACCTCGTCGAACCTCACCGCGGCCTATGGCATCGCCGTCACCGGTGCGATGCTGATCGACAATTGCCTGCTCGCGGTGGTGCTGTTCTCGCTGTGGCAGTGGAAGAAGCGTTACGCGCTGCCGTTGCTCGCGCTCTTCTTCGTGGTCGATCTCGCCTATTTCACGGCCAACCTCACCAAGGTTCCCGACGGCGGCTGGTTCCCGCTGCTGGTCGGACTGGTGGTGTTCACCGTGCTCACGACCTGGGCAAAAGGCCGCAAGCTGATGCTCGAGCGGCTGCGCGAGAGCGCGATGCCGATCAAGATCTTCATCGAATCCGCCGCGATCGCCGCCACGCGCGTGCCCGGCACCGCGGTGTTCATGACCTCGACGCCCGACGGCGTGCCCCACGCGCTGCTCCACAACCTCAAGCACAACAAGGTGCTGCACGAGCGCGTGATCCTCCTCACCGTTAAGATCAGCGACGTGCCCTATGTGCTCGAGGCGAACCGGGTGAAGATCGAGGGGCTGGGCAAGGGCTTCCATCGCATGGTCCTCTATTACGGCTTCATGCAGGAGGCCGACGTGCCCGCCGCGCTCAAGCAGATCACTGTCTGCGGCGGCGAGTTCAGGATGATGGACACCAGCTTCTTCCTCGCGCGCCAGACGCTGCTGCCCTCGGCGAAGCCCGGGATGGCGGTCTGGCGCGAGAAGCTGTTCGCCTGGATGCTGCGCAACGCCGAAAGCGCGATGGAATTCTTCCGTCTGCCGACGAATCGCGTGGTCGAGCTGGGCAGCCAGGTGGAGATTTGAAGGCCGCGCCGCTCGTCGTGACGGCGCTGCTCGGGCGACAGGACCAGGCCTGGTTCAACGCGCTGCGCCGCGAGCATTATCCGCCCGAGCGGAACCTGGTCGACGCGCATCTGACGCTCTTCCACCAGCTCCCGCCATCGGCCGCGGACGAGCTCAAGCACCGGCTCGCGCAGGAGACGCGCGGAGTGCGTGCGCCGCGGGCGAAGGTGACCGGGCTGATGTCGCTGGACGGCGGCGTCGCCTATCGAATCGAATCGCCCGAGCTGGTGACGATTCGCGAGGGGCTGCTCGACGCCTTCGCCGGGCTGATCACTGCGCAGGACGCCGGCCGCTGGCGCCCGCACGTCACGATCCAGAACAAGGTCCGACCGGTGCTCGCCAAGGCCGTCCTCGCGGCTCTGTCGCGCGATTTCGTGCCGCGAGAGGTGGAAATCGCCGGGCTCGCCAGCTGGGTTTATCGTGGTGGACCGTGGGAAGCGCATTCGCGGCATATGTTCGCTTGACCGCCGCGAAACTGCGACCTATGTCGCGCCCTCGCCCGAAGCGAGGCGGCCCATTTCGGGGTGTCTTCGCAAGGATGCGAGCGCCGTGGGGCGGAGTAGCTCAGCTGGTTAGAGCAGCGGAATCATAATCCGCGTGTCGGGGGTTCAAGTCCCTCCTCCGCTACCAGGGTTTAGCCCAGGACAATCTGAAACGACGCGACCAGCGGTGCTAGAACCGTTGCGTGAGATTGAACAGAAACCGCGTCTCGTGGCTGCAGCCCAGGCAGTCGCCCGGCGAGCCGCTGAGCTGATGGCTCACTTCGGGATTGAAGGTCAGGGACCTGAGCAGATTCAGGCGGAGGCCCATTCCGATCGTGGAAAGATCGTTCCAATCGTCGGGGCTCGGCGTCACGTCCGAGGTGAAGCCGTAATCGAAGCGGGCATAGATCTGGAAGCCCGTCAGCCACTTGTTGGAAAGTTCGTGCCCGTAGCGCAGCTCGCCGCGCACGCTGACGCCGCTGTCGCCGGTGATCGCACCCGGCGGGAAGCCGACGCCGTTGCGCGGTCCGCCGACGCCGAAGCGCTCGGTGGTCGGCAGCGCCTCGTCGCTCCATTGGAAATCGGAACGGACCAGGGCCGAGAAATGCGTGAACAACGGCTGCAGCCGGGCGACGCTGCCGCTAAAATAGAAGAAGCTGCCATCGGCGTTCAGGCGGACCAGGCGCGGGTCGCTGCGCCGGCTGGCGCCAAGCGTGCTGACGCCGAAATTGAGCACGATGTCCAACAGCGTGACCGCACCGGTCCTGTCGACCACGTCATAGGTGAAGCGCGGCTGCACCATGCGCACATGCTCGCGTGCAGGATTGCGGGCGTCTCGCGGCAGGTCGGTGATCCGGTTCTCGAGATCGCGCCACACCAGCCCGAGCCGCATCGACAGATTCTGGCGGCGCGAGCGTATGATGGGGAGGAAATATGTGACCCGGCCCTCCACGCTGCGGCTGCGCGTCTTGAAGGGGAAGACCTCGGCAGGCAGGTCGGGCTCGGACTGGCTGTAGAGGCCGGAGAACTGGATCGTGTCCCCTGCAAAAGGGCCGCCGCGGCTGACCGGAAGCGTCAGCGCGCCCTGGACGTAGAACATCGTGCCGTCGACCACGTCTCCCGCAGCGACGAGATCGATCTGCTCGCCCAGTCCCAGCCGGCTGAATTCGGTGACGCCCGCCGACAGTGCATAGGGACCGAGATAGCGGGAGCCTTGATTGTCGAAGCTGATGAAGCCCTCGAACGGCGTTTGCTGCGTCACGATCTCGAGATTGGCTGCGCCGAATTTGGTCGGCGAGGGGCTGAGCACGCTCTGGGCATTGACCCCGGGCAAGTCGCCGATCAGCAGCACGCTGCGCTCGAGATCGCGCGCCCGCAAAGGACGCGAACGGGCGATGTCGCCCGCGAGGTTGCGCGATAGTTTTGCCGGATCGGGCGGATCGTCGCGGAACCGGACGTCGTCGACATAGCCCTCGACGACGCGCAGCGACACGCTGCCATCGCCTATCTGCTGCTCGGGCACAACCGCGAGCGACAGCAGATAGCCGTCCCGGCGATAGCGTGCGGTCACCTTGTCCGCGAGCGTATAGAGGTCCGCCAGCGACACCTCGCGTCCTATCAGCTCCTGATAGAGCGGTCGCATCTGCTCGGGGCGATAGATGGTCATGCCGGGGAAGCTGACCTCGCGCAGCACGAAGCGGACCTGTTCCGCGCCCGGGGGAGGCGTTACGGCCGGGGGAGATGGGGGAAGCTCGCGCGGGTCGGTGTGCGGTGACGGCGCCTGTGGCAATTCGAACCGTCTCTGCGCCTGGGGTGCCTGCGCGGGGCCGGGCAGCACCTGCGCGACGGCGGGCGATCCGAGCCCGATGCACAGGAACGAAAGGGCCGTGCCGAAGGTGGCACCCGCGCCGACCCTCATTTTACGACAGTCCAGAAGTCGCGGAGGAAGCCGTCGGCGCGGCAGAGCATCACGGTCTGGAGCTCCGACGAGGGGCAGGGTGGCTGCGCCCGGGGGCGATCGGCATGCTGGCCGGTGCGGTCGTTGTCGATGTTCCGCCAATCGATCGGATCGGCATCTCCGAACTGGACATGGCCCAGCGCGTACGCGCGCATCAGCGGATCCGGGATGTAGGGATTTTCATAGGGTGTGGTGCGGTAGACCGCATCGCCCGGCGTGTCCGGGTCGCGCCCGCGCTCGATACGGTGAATGCGCCACGGATCGAAGGCACGCGAGACCAGCATGCCGAGATCGCCGATCCGGGGCCTTATGACGAACGGCGCTTCGACGAAATCGAGCACATAGTTCGGGCTGGTGATCGCGATTGTTCCCTGACGTATGGTGAAGGTGCCGACATCCTCGCCCGGATCCCGCACCACCTGGCCGGTGATGATGTCGATCGTGTCGCCCAGCCGCAGTCCCTCCACCTGCCAGGTGAGCAGCGGATCCGGGGCGCCGAAGAACTTCTCGTTGGGGTCCGCCCGGACAATCAGGGACGCGGGCGTGATCGTCAGCGAGCCGTTGACATAGGTCAGGACGTAGTTGGGGCTGGCCAGCGTCAGGCTACCGCGCAGCACGGGGTAGATGCCGACATCCTCGCCCGGCACCCGACGGAGCCTGCCGGTGAGCACCGAACTCGCAGTGTCGGCATTGCGCAGCCCCTCGACGCGGAAAGTCAGCAGCGGGTCGGGATCGCCGAAAACGCGAGTCAGGTGGTCGCCGGTGACCAGCAGCGGGGCAGGGGTGATGGTCAGCGTGCCGGCTACGCTATTGATCGTGTAGTTGCCGGCGGCGGGTCCGCTCAGGCTCGCGCTGTCGACGTTGATGGCATAGCCGCCGACGTTCGAAAGGATCG
>DATLJJ010000072.1:0-3290 GCA_035538975.1 Sphingomonas sp.
ACCAAGGGCCCCCGCGTCGGCGCACCGCCGCAGGCGCTCGAAGGGTTCCTGCGCAAGACCGGCCTCACGCAGGACCAGCTCGTCGAGCGCGACGGCGTGCTCTTCGCCATCGTCGACAAGCCCGGCCGCGCCACCGCGGACGTGCTCGCCGAGGCGATCCCCGCCGTAATCCGCGCCTTCCCCTGGCCCAAGTCGATGCGCTGGGGCGCTGCCTCGCTCTCGACCGAGAGCCTGCGCTGGGTCCGCCCGCTGCAGGGCATCGTCGCGCTGCTCGGCGAGACCGTGGTCGAGTGCGAGGTTGCCGGCGTCCGCAGCGGCGCCGCCACCGTCGGCCACCGCTTCCATCACCCGGGCATCATCACGATCGGCTCGGCCAACGACTATGCCGAGAAGCTGCGCGCCTGCCACGTCATCGTCGACGGGGCCGAGCGCCGCGGCATCATCGCGCTGGGCGCCAAGATGGCGGCGCAGAAGGCCGGCCTCGCGTTGATCGAGGACGAGGGGCTGTTGTTCGAGAACGCCGGCCTCACCGAATGGCCGGTGCCGCTGCTCGGCCGCTTCGACGCGGATTTTCTCAGCGTCCCGCCCGAGGTGATCCAGCTCACCGCGCGCGTGAACCAGAAGTATTTCGTCTGCCGCGACGCCGACGGGAAACTCGCCAACGCCTTCGTCTGCGTGGCCAACATCGACGCGGCCGACGGCGGCGAAAAGATCGTCGAGGGCAACCGCAAGGTCCTCGCCGCCCGCCTCAGCGACGCGCGCTTCTTCTACGAGACCGACTTGAAGGTCGCGCTCGAGGAGCAGGCCAAGAAGCTCGAGAAGATCGTCTTCCACGAGAAGCTGGGCACCGTCGCCGACAAGGTCGAGCGTGTGGCGAAGCTGGCGCGGTGGCTGGTGGAAGAGGGGATCGTAAAGCCCTCTCCCCAAGGGGGAGAGAGCTCTTCGCTCGCAGACCTCGCCGAACGCGCAGCCCGCCTCGCCAAGGCGGACCTCGTCACCGGAATGGTCGGCGAGTTCCCCGAGCTCCAGGGCCTGATGGGCGGCTATTACGCCGCAGCCCAGGGCGAGGACGTGGCTGTCGCCGAAGCGATCCGCGACCATTACAAGCCGGTCGGGCAGGGGGACGAAGTCCCCACTGCACCGGTGACGGTGGCGGTGAGCCTCGCGGACAAGCTGGACAGCATCGCCCAGTTTTTTGGCGTCGACCTCAAGCCAAGCGGTTCAAAGGATCCGTTTGCGTTGCGTCGCTCCGCACTCGGCGTGATTGCGCTCGTTCTCGATAGTGGTCTGCGGTTCCCCCTCACCACTGCGGTCAATCAGGATGTGCTCGACTTCTTCGCCGATCGCCTCAAGGTCCAGCAGCGCGAAGCCGGCGTCCGCCACGACCTGATCGACGCGGTCTTCGCTCTCGGCGGCGAGGACGATCTCGTCCGCCTGCTCGCTCGGGTGAAGGCGCTCCAGGCGTTCGTCGAAACCGAAAACGGCACCAACCTCCTCGCCGGCTACAAGCGCGCCGCGAATATCCTCAAGAAGGAAGAATGGGCGTCCGAGGGTGGAGCAGGCACTGCGCTTTCCTACGACCCGCTGCCAGAGGAACAGGCACTGATCGTAGCGCTCGATTCGGCCGAGCCCGTCGCAGCCGCCGCGATCGAGCGTGAGGACTTCGAAGGTGCGATGGCCGCGCTCGCGTCGCTGCGTGCCCCGATCGATGCGTTCTTTGACAAGGTCACGGTGAACGATCCCGATCCGGCGAAGCGCACGGCTCGTCTCGATCTGCTCGCGCGGATGCGTGCTGCGGTGCACAAGGTCGCCGACTTTTCCCGGATCGAGGGCTGAAACGAAGTTGCGTCGTCAGGAAATCTAGTTTCACGATTCGCGGGAAAACTGCGAAGCTTGACCCAAAATAGCTGACTTCCGACAACGCGATCAGCGCTTCCGCCTCGTTCGCGGCTGCGGTAGCGGAACTTTCCTCCCCGGGAACCGCTCACGGCCAAAAAGGAGCTTGGATGACGCAGTACGTATACCGCTTCGGCGGCGGGGTTTCGGACGGCGGGGCAGGGGACAAGAACCTTCTCGGCGGCAAGGGCGCCAATCTGGCGGAGATGGCCTCGATCGGCCTCCCCGTGCCCCCGGGCTTCACCATCTCGACCGAGATGTGCACGCGCTACTACGAGGAAGGGGAGACCTTCCCCGAGAGCGTGAAGGCCGAAGTCGCGAACGGCATCGCCCATATCGAGGGCATCACCGGCAAGAAGTTCGGCGACGCAGCCGACCCCTTGCTCGTCTCCGTCCGGTCGGGCGCCCGCGTGTCGATGCCCGGCATGATGGACACGGTGCTCAACCTCGGGCTCAACGATCGGACCGTGCAGGGCCTCGCCGCCACGTCGGGCGACGATCGCTTCGCCTGGGACAGCTACCGCCGCTTCATTCAGATGTATTCGGACGTGGTGCTCGGGCTCGATCACGGCCGCTTCGAGGAAGCGCTGGAGATCGCCAAGGAGGACCGCGGCTTCCACCTCGATACCGAGCTTTCGGCTGCGGATTGGCAGGGGCTCGTCGCCGAGTACAAGAAACTGGTCGAGGAGCTGTGGGGCAAGCCTTTCCCGCAGGACGTCCACGACCAGCTCTGGGGCGCGATCGGCGCGGTGTTCGGCTCGTGGCAGTCCGAGCGCGCCAAGGTCTATCGCCGCCTCAACGACATTCCCGGCGACTGGGGCACCGCGGTCAACGTCCAGGCGATGGTCTTCGGCAACATGGGCGAGACCTCGGCGACGGGCGTCGCCTTCACCCGTGATCCCTCGACCGGCGAGCGCGCCTATTATGGCGAGTTCCTGATCAACGCCCAGGGCGAGGACGTGGTCGCGGGCATCCGCACGCCGCAGTACCTCACGCGGCGCGCCCGTGAGGCTGCCGGCGCCAGGCCCGCCTCGATGGAAGAGGCGATGCCCGAGGTATATGCCCAGCTGGCGCAGGTCTTCGACACGCTCGAGACCCATTACCGCGACATGCAAGACATCGAGTTCACGGTCGAGCGCGCCAAGCTGTGGATGCTCCAGACCCGCTCGGGCAAGCGCACCGCCAGGGCGGCGCTCAAGATCGCGGTCGACATGGCGAACGAAGGGCTGATCTCGAAGGACGAGGCGATCCTGCGCGTCGACCCCGCGGCGCTCGACCAGCTGCTCCACCCGACGCTCGATCCGGACGCGGAGCGCGACGTGCTCACCAAGGGGCTGCCCGCCTCGCCGGGCGCGGCCAGCGGCAAGGTGGTGTTCGACGCCGACACGGCGGAG
>DATLJJ010000073.1:0-2149 GCA_035538975.1 Sphingomonas sp.
CCGTGATGCGGCTCGCCAGCCCCAGCTCCGCGGCGACGTGGCGGAGGAAATCGGCGCGTTTCGCGCGGGGTTCCACGAGCACCACCGGACGCTCGACGATGGCCCCGACGACGATTCCGGGAAGCCCGGCGCCCGATCCGACATCGACCCAGGCTCCTCTCCCCGCACCCTCGGCCAAGGGGACCAGCTGGGCGGAATCGGCGAGGTGGCGCGTCCAGATCGTGTCGAAGGTCGATGCGGCGATGAGGTTCTGCCGCAGCGATTCGGCGTGGAGCAGTTCGGCATAGCGCGCGATCAGCGTTTCACGTGAAACACCGAAGCGGTCACGGATCCACGCGCGGGCTTCTTCTTCGGTCATGCGGCAGACCTCCGCGCGTGGAGGAGGATCGCCGAGAGCGCCGCCGGGGTGATGCCGCGGATCCTCGACGCGGCGCCGAGCGTCTCGGGACGGCTGGCGGAAAGCCGTTCGACCATCTCGTTCGAGAGCCCGGGGATTGCGGCATAGTCGAGGTCGGCGCGAAGCCGGACATTGTCGTTGGCGCGGAGCTGCGCGACCTCGGCCTCCTGACGTTCGAGATACGGCGCATAGCGTGCATCCTCGACGAACTCGGCGAGAAGTGCGGAGTCGACGTGGATGCCGTCGGACACATGGTCGAGTTCTACCGCAGGGAAGCGCAGCCACTCCTTGCCCGAGCGACGGCCACCGTCGAGCGCCACCGCGGCACCTCGTTCGCGCAACTGGCTTGCCGTATGCGGAGCCGCGAAATGCGCCTCCAGCCTGTCGCGTTCGCGTGCGCGCCAAGCCATGCGGGCGAGACGGTCGGGGCCAAGACATCCCAGCCGCTCCGCAATGCCGCCGAGGCGCGTCTCGGCATTGTCCGCCCGCAGCCGCAGCCGGAACTCGGCGCGTGCGGTGAGCATGCGGTAAGGCTCGGTCACGCCTTGGAGGACCAGGTCGTCGATCATCACGCCAAGGTAGCTTTCCGCGCGGTCGAGAACGAGCGCCTCGGCATCCAGCGCATGCGCCGCGGCGTTGATTCCCGCAACCAAGCCCTGCCCCGCCGCCTCTTCATATCCTGTCGTGCCGTTGATTTGGCCGGCGAAAAACAGGCCCCGAATCGCCGGCAGCGCCAGCGTCGATTCGAGCGCGCGCGGATCGATATAGTCATACTCGACCGCGTATCCCGGCGTTACGATCCGGCATCGCTCGAGCCCCGGCACCGACGCGACCATCGCTTCCTGCACGTCCACCGGGAGCGACGTCGACATGCCGTTGGGATAGATCAGATGCGTCCCCAGCCCCTCGGGCTCGAGAAAGATCTGGTGACCGTCGCGATCGCCGAAGCGATGAATCTTGTCCTCGATCGACGGACAATAGCGCGGGCCCTGTGCATCGATCGCCCCCGTGAACAAGGGCGACCGATCGAGCCCCGCACGGATCGCGTCGTGCGTCGCGGGGGTCGTGCGCGTCACTCCGCAATGGAGCTGCGGCAGCGTGCGTGCCGGCGTCATCGGCGACATGGTCCATGGCTCGTCGTCCGACGGCTGCTCGGCAACGCGGGCCCAGTCGATCGTCCGGCCATCGAGGCGCGGCGGGGTTCCCGTCTTGAGGCGCGCCATCGGCAGCGCGAGCTCGCGGAGTTGTCCGGCGAGCCGCGTCGCCGCAGCCTCGTCGATCCGACCGCCGTCGAGCCGCTCCTCGCCGCGGAAGATGCGCCCCCCCAGGAAAGTACCCGTCGCCAGCACCACCGCCTGCGCCCTGAGCAGCGCACCGTCCGCAAGCCGCACTCCGGCGACGCGCCCGCCCTCGATCTCCAGCGCCGAAGCCTCCCCCGCCACCAGCGAGAGATCGGGCTGGGCGGCGAGCATCGCCTGGATCGCGCCGGCATAGCGCAGCCGATCGGCCTGCACGCGCGGCCCCTGCACTGCCGTGCCCTTGCTGCGGTTGAGCATGCGATAGTGAATGCCCGCGGCATCGGCTGCGCGCGCGATGAGCCCGTCGAAGGCGTCGACCTCGCGTACCAGATGGCCCTTGCCGAGTCCGCCGATCGCAGGGTTGCACGACATGGCGCCGAGCTTCGTCAGGTCGAAGCTCAGCAGCGCCGTGCGCGCGCCGCGCCGCGCAGCCGCAGCCGCGGCTTCGGTGCCC
>DATLJJ010000074.1:0-13886 GCA_035538975.1 Sphingomonas sp.
GGCTGGCCAAACAGGGCATCGCCGCGCCCGGCAAGCTCGCCATCGTCGGCTGGTCCTATGGCGGCTATGCCGCGCTGCAGAGTTCGGTGCTCGACCCCGAGCTGTTCAAGGCGATCGTTGCAGTAGCGCCGGTGACCGACCTGGAGACGCTGCGGGAAGAGGCCCGCGGCTTCACCAATTCCGCGCTCGTCGATGCCTTCATCGGTAACGGCCCGCACGTCCGCGAAGGTTCGCCGGCGCAGAATGCCGGGAAGATCAAGGCGCCCGTGCTGCTGTTCCATGGGGACAGGGACCTGAACGTCGGCGTGGGCGAATCGCGTTTGATGACGCGCAAGCTGAAGGACGCCGGCGGTCGGGTGGAGTTCGTCGAATTCGAAGGGCTCGACCACCAACTCGCAGACGATAAAGCCCGCGCGCAGATGCTGGACAAGAGCGACGCGTTCCTCCGCGCGTCGCTGAACCTGCCGGCGAAGCCATGAGGCAGGGGAGGGGGCCGGTGACGGTCCCCTCCTGTCCCAACGCGGCACTGACTTCGCTGATGCCGCCTGCCGGGTAACTAGCGGTCGCGACGTTGGCCCTTGCCCAATTTCGTTTCGGCATTACACCGATTGCGGGGGGACATGCTGCATGGCTGAGCCGTTTATGTCGGAGTTGAGGCTTTTTTCCTTCAACTTCGCGCCTTCGGGATGGGCGTTGTGCAACGGGCAGCTTCTGCCCATCAACCAGAACCAGGCACTATTCTCGCTGCTCGGGACCACCTTCGGAGGCGACGGGCGGGTCAACTTCGGTTTGCCTGATCTTCGTGGGCGGACACCGATCCACGTCGGTAACGGCCATACGGTTGGCGAGAAGGGCGGCGAGCAGGCGCATACGCTCTCGATTGCGGAGCTGCCGACGCATGTGCACTTTGCCCAGGCCGTGGATGCGCCGGCGACCACGGGCACCGGCGGCAATTCGCTGATGCTGGCGCAGTCGACGCCGCAGAATCTGTATGCACCGCCTTCCAACCTGGTGGCGATGGCGGCGGCGGAGATCGGAAACGTCGGCGGAAGCCAGGCGCATCTGAACATGCAGCCCTTCCTCACTCTGTCCTGGTGCATCGCGCTTCAGGGCATCTTTCCCTCGCCCAACTGAGGAGCAAGGCCGATGGCACAACCCTATGTTGGCGAGATCCGCATGTTCGCGGGCAATTTCGCGCCCGCGGGCTGGATGTTCTGCGACGGACAGCTGCTTCCGATCGCCGAGAACGACACATTGTTCACCCTGATCGGCACCACCTACGGCGGGGATGGCCAAAGCACCTTCGGCCTGCCCGATCTTCGCGGCCGCATCACGCTGCACCAGGGCGGCGGCTTCATACTCGCTGAAACGGGCGGCGTGGAGACGGTGACGTTGACCACCGCGCAGATTCCCGCCCACTCGCATCCGATGCTCGGCACGTCCTCGAACGCCAGCGGGACCAGTGCGGTCGGGGCTGTCCCCGCGACGATTCCGATCTTCGGCGTGCGGGCCTATGGCACCGACGCGCCGAAAAGCACCTTGTCGCCGCAGTCGGTATCGCCCGTGGGCAACAGCCAGCCGCACGAGAACCGTCAGCCGTACCTCTGCGTCAATTACATCATTTCGCTATTCGGCATCGTGCCGCGCCCAGCTTGAGGAGCGAGAAATTGGCAGATCCCTTCGTCGCCGAAATCCGGGTCTTCCCGTTCAACTTCGCGCCCAAGGGGTGGGCGTGGTGCGATGGGCAGTTGCTGCCGCTTTCGCAGAACACCGCGCTCTTTTCGCTGTTGGGCACCAACTATGGCGGCGACGGAAAGAGCAATTTCGCGCTTCCCGATCTCCAGGGTTCCGCGGCAATGCATCCCGGGCAGGGGCCGGGTCTGGACCTCTATAATCTGGGCCAGACCGGCGGTTCCGAGACGGTGACGTTGCTTGAAAGCGAAATCCCCGCGCATTCGCACAGCATGACCGTCTCGTTGGCCGATGCGATCGAACCTGCGCCCACGGGTCAGCAGTTCGCGACCGGAACCGGCGTCAACTATTATGCCGCGCCGGGCCCGATCAAGCAGATGGCCCCGCAGACGCTGAGCCCCGCCGGCGGAGACCAGCCACACAACAACATGCAACCCTATCTGACCTTCTATTTCTGCATCGCGCTGCAGGGCGTTTTCCCGCCGCGTGGCTGACGGATACCGCGCGGCCGCCGCGCATCTCGGCGCCGCGCTCCGCCCCATGCAGGAGGCGGATTACGCTTTCTGCGAAGCGCTCTATGCATCGACTCGCCTGGAGGAACTCGCTCCGCTGGGCTGGCCGGAGGAGGCGGTACGCCAATTTCTGGCCCAGCAGCACCGGGCGCAGCACCTCCACTACAACCAGCATTATGCCGCGGCCGAACGATGGATCATCGAACGCGCTGGCGCTTCGGCAGGCCGGCTCTATCTGTTCGAGGGTGCCAGCGACATTCGCATCGTGGACATCGCGCTGCTGCCCGAGGCGCGCGGCGCGGGGATCGGCGGGGCGCTGATCACCGGCATCCAGCACCATGCAGAGGCGCAGGGCAAGCGCGTCTCCATCCATGTCGAGAAGAACAATCCGGCGCGAAGCCTCTATTTCCGCCTGGGCTTCGCCGTCGTGGAGGGCGATCGCGGCGCCTATGACCTGCTGGAGTGGCGGCCCTAGTAGAAGATCGCCTCGTAGCGCGTCCCGCGGTCGTCACGGCCGGTCGGCACGACGAAAATGTCCGCCGTCAGGCTCTCGTTCGAAAAGGGATAGGTTGCCTGCGGCAGCACCGGATCGACGGGTCCGGTGAATTCGAGGCGGAAGGATCCGCCCTCGCGACCGCTGTCGCCCAATTGCGTGGCGGCGCTCAGCACGAGCGGATAGGGACCGCCCGCGGCAGTGACGTCGTAAATATGGCCGACCTTGTCCGCGAAGTCGTTCCAGGCAAGGCCGGCCATGATCAGTTCCGGATCAGCGCGAGTAGAACTCGACGACCAGGTTCGGCTCCATCTTCACCGGGTACGGAACCTCGTCGAGGGTCGGCACGCGCGTGAAAGTGACCTTCGAGGCACCGTCGGGAGCCACATAGTCGGGAATGTCGCGCTCGGCGAGGCTCTGCGCCTCCATCACCAGCGCCATTTCCTGCGCCTTCGAGCTGAGCGAGATGATCTGGCCCGGCTTGATGCGGCGCGAACCGATGTTGCACTTCTCGCCATCGACGCGGACGTGGCCGTGGTTGACGAGCTGGCGGGCGGCGAAGATCGTCGGCGCGAACTTGGCGCGATAGACGATCATGTCGAGACGCTGCTCGAGCAGGCCGATGAGGTTCTGCGACGTATCGCCCTTCATCTTCGAGGCGTCTTCATACGCCTTCTTGAACTGCTTCTCGGTGACGTCGCCGTAATAGCCCTTGAGCTTCTGCTTGGCGCGCAGCTGGATGCCGAAGTCCGACATCTTGCCCTTGCGGCGCTGGCCGTGCTGGCCGGGGCCGTATTCGCGCTTGTTGACCGGGCTCTTCGGGCGACCCCAGATGTTCTCGCCCATCCGGCGGTCGAGCTTGTACTTTGCGCTGGAACGCTTCGACATTTGATATTCCTTGCAACTGCTTAACGACGTTGACCGGCGGTTGACCCGCCTGATCGCGATCCCGGTTTCGCCTGCTGGTGATCTGGAGAGATCTGCAGGGCCGCCGCTTCACCGGGGTGCGGGGCCGATTGCGAAGGCGCGCGGTTAGCGGCCGGGAGGCGCAGAGTCAAGCTGGACAGGCGGCCGCCGGGCCGCCAAGGGCTTGGCCATGCAAGACACGATCGATCCCGAAGCCTGCACGACCATGCTCGAAGTCCGCGCCGGTGTCGACGCGGTGGACCGCGCGCTCGTCGCGCTGCTCAAGCGCCGCTTCGGCTATATGGACGCCGCCGCGCGCATCAAGCCCGAGCGCGCCCATGTCCGCGACGAGGAACGCAAGGCGCAGGTGATCGCCAACGTGCGTGCCCATGCGCGCGATGCGGGCATTCCCGACGAGCCGATCGGCGAGATCTGGGACCGGCTGATCGAGGTTTCGATCGCGTACGAATTCGAGGCGTTCGACCGGCGCTAATTCCCTCCCCCCAAGCGGGAAGGGAGATCAGGAGCGATGCCGCTTCTTGCCCTCGAGCGCCGAAAGCACACCGCGCAGCGTGCGCAGCTCCTGGCTGGACCAGCCCGGTTTGGTGAGCAGGGTGCGAAGGGTGCGCCTGGTCGCGGGCACGCGGTCGGGCGGGAAGTAATAGCCCGACTCCTCCAGCATTGCGTCGAGCTGGCCAATCATGCCGTCGAGCTCTTCCTGCGGGGCAGGGGGATCGAGGTCGGTCGCGGGCGGACTTTCGAGCGCCGACCCCTTCGACCATTCATAGGCGACGAGGATCACGGCCTGGGCGAGGTTGAGCGAGCCGAACTCGGGGTTGATCGGAACGGTCACAATCGTGCGTGCGAGCGCGACATCGTCGGTTTCCAGCCCCGATCGCTCGGGTCCGAACAGGATCGCGGAGCGGGTGGGCGCCGAACGTATCTCGCGCGCCGCCTCCTCGGGCGTGACCACCGGCTTGGTGACGCCGCGTTTGCGCACCGTGGTGGCATAGACGTGCGTGCAATCGGCTACGGCGTCGGCGACGCTGTCGAACACGCGGGCGTTCTCGAGCACCACGTCGGCACCGCTCGCGGCGGGGCCGGCCGACGGATTGGGCCAGCCGTCGCGCGGGGCGACCAGCCGCATCTCGGTCAGCCCGAAGTTGAGCATGGCGCGCGCAGCCTTGCCGATATTCTCGCCCAGCTGCGGGCGCACGAGCACGACGACCGGGTTCACACGGGCTTCCTCGCGCCGTTGCCGGCCTCGGTGACGTTGCCGGCGAATTCCTCGAAGTCCTTCGCCTCGCGGAAGTCTTTGTAGACGCTCGCGAAGCGGATGTAGGCGACCGAGTCGAGGCCCTTCAGGCCCTCCATCACCATCTGGCCGATCCGCTGCGAGGGGATTTCGCTTTCGCCCTGCGTCTCGAGTTGACGCTGGATTCCCGAGACCAGCTTCTCGATCTGCACTGCGGTGATCGGCCGCTTGCGCGCTGCGATCGACACCGAGCGGACCAGCTTCTCGCGATCGAAGGGCTCGCGCCGGTCTTCCGACTTGAGCACGACGAGCTCGCGCAGCTGGATGCGCTCGAAGGTGGTGAAGCGCGCGGCGCACGCCTCGCACTGCCGCCGCCGCCGGATCGCCGCCCCGTCTTCGGTGGGGCGGCTGTCCTTCACCTGGCTGTCTTCGTTACCGCAGAAGGGGCAGCGCAATTACAGCTCCGGATAGATGGGGAAACGCTCGCACAGCGCACGGACGCGCTCGCGGACATTGGCTTCCACCTGCGCATCGCCCGCCTCGCCGTTCTTGCGCAGACCGTCGAGCACGTCGGCGACCATGTTGCCGATCTCGCGGAACTCGCCGGCCCCGAAGCCGCGCGTGGTGCCCGCGGGCGAGCCGACGCGGATGCCGCTGGTCTTGACCGGCGGCAGCGGATCGTTGGGGATGCCGTTCTTGTTGCAAGTGATCGCGGCGCGCTCGAGCGCCTCGTCGGCGTCCTTGCCGGTCACGCCCAGCGGAGTGAGGTCGACCAGCGCGAGATGCGTGTCGGTGCCGCCCGAGACGAGGTTGGCGCCGCGCTCCTTGAGCGTCGCGGCGAGTACCTTGGCGTTCTCGACCACTGCGGCGGCGTAGCTCTTGAACTCGGGCTGGAGCGCTTCGCCGAACGCGACTGCCTTGGCGGCGATCACATGCATCAGCGGGCCGCCCTGGAGCCCCGGGAACACTGCCGAGTTGATCTTCTTGGCGATGGCCTCGTCATTGGTGAAGATCGCGCCGCCGCGCGGGCCGCGCAGCGTCTTGTGCGTGGTGGTGGTCACGACATGCGCATGGCCGAAGGGGGTGGGATGGACGCCGCCGGCGACGAGGCCGGCGAAATGCGCCATGTCGACCATGAACAGCGCATCGACCTCATCCGCGATCGCGCGGAAGCGGGCGAAGTCGATGTGGCGCGGATAGGCCGAGCCGCCAGTGATGATCAGCTTGGGGCGATGCTCCTTCGCCAGCCGCTCGACCTGGTCATAGTCGATCAGGTGGGTGTCCGGGGTGACGCCATATTGCACGGCGTTGAACCACTTGCCCGACATAGCCGCCCTGGCACCGTGGGTGAGATGGCCGCCCGAATCGAGGCTGAGCCCCATGATCGTGTCGCCCGGCTTGGCCAGCGCGAGCATCACTGCGCCATTGGCCTGCGCGCCCGAGTGCGGCTGGACGTTGGCGAACTCGCAGCCGAACAGTTGCTTCACGCGGTCGATCGCCAGCTGCTCGACTTCGTCCGACGGGTGGCAGCCCTGATAATAGCGCTTGCCCGGATAGCCTTCGGCGTACTTGTTGGTGAAGACGCTGCCCTGCGCCTCGAGAACCGCCTTGGAGACGATGTTCTCCGACGCGATCAGCTCAATCTGGTGCCGCTCGCGGTCGAGTTCGTGCGCCACGCCGGCGAACACCGCGGGATCGGCATCGGCAAGCGTCTTGGTGAAGAATCCGTCGGGCTGGAGTCCTGCGTTCACGGGGTTGGTGCTCATGCGGGGCTCCTTTCAGGATGGGAGAGCTTCTCGACGCGGCGCTGGTGGCGATCGCCGAGGAAGGATGTTTCGAGGAAGGCGGTGACACACGCCTTTGCCATTTCGATGCCGATCAGCCGGGCGCCGAGCGCGATCACGTTGGCGTCGTTGTGCTGGCGCGCGAGGCTCGCCGAGAGCGGCTCGGAGACGCGCGCGCAGCGGGCTGCGGGATTGCGGTTGACCGCGATCGAGATGCCGATGCCCGATCCGCACAGCGCTACGCCGAAGTCGGCGCGGCCGTCAGCGATTGCTGCGCCGAGCGCATAGCCATAATCGGGGTAATCGACGCTGTCAGGGCTGTTGGTGCCGAGATCGAGCACTTCGTGCCCCTCGGCACGCAACCAATCGGCGACTTCCGTTTTCATGACGAAAGCGGCATGATCGGAGGCGATGGCGATACGGTGCGGCATGGCGCGCCTCTACGCCGTCGCTTTGTTGCTGGCTAGACCATGAGACAGATTCTGGAGACCAAAATGCGCAAATCGACTCTCGTCCTCGCGCCCGTGCTCGCGCTTGGCCTCGCTTTGGGCGCCTGCTCGCAGAATACCGAGAACAACCTCGACAACGCGCTCGACCGGACTGGCGAGAGCGTCGAGAACGCCGCCGGCGCCGCCGGCGACACGATCGAGAACGGCGCCGATCGCGCTGGCGACGTGCTCGGGAATGCCGCGGATGATATCGGCGGCGCGGTTACCAACGGCGTCAACGACGCGGGTCAGGCGATCGACAACGCGACTCACTAAAAGGCGCTCCGTCCCGCGGCTGCGCCTTCCGGGCCGCCGCGGGATTCCCCTGTCACCGGTTTGCCACAAGCTCCCGCTAGGGCCGTTTGCACCCGGCCCGTTCATGCGGGCGGCCATCCGGGGGACAGCATGGGAACGATTGCCAAGTCGCCGAAGAACGGCGCCGTGCGTGGCGCGGTGCATCGCCACGAGCATCTGAGCAAGGAAGGGCTGCTCGAACGCGCCTTCACTTTCGCCTTCCGCGGGCTGGTCTATCCCCAGATCTGGGAAGATCCCGAGATCGACATGGAAGCGCTGGAGATTACGCCCGACAGTCATGTCGTGACGATCGCTTCGGGCGGGTGCAACGTCTTCTCCTATCTCACCGCCGATCCGAAGCGGATCACCGCGGTCGACCTCAACCCGGCGCATGTCGCGCTCAACAAGCTCAAGCAGGCCGCGGCGATCCACCTGCCGGATCATGCCGGTTTTCGCGCCTTCTTCGCCGATGCCGACCGGCCCGAGAACGTCGCCGCCTACGAGCGCTACCTGCGTCCGCACCTGGACGAGGCGACGCGCGCCTATTGGGAAGGACGCGAGGGGCTGGGGCCGCGGCGCATCCAGTGGTTCGCTACCGGCTTCTATCGCCGTGGGGCGCTCGGCAAGCTGATCGGCTTCGTCCATTTCCTGGGCAAGCTCTACGGCATCGATCCGGCGGAGATCCTCAAGGCGCGCTCGATCGACGAGCAGCGCACGATCTTCGAGACTCGCTTCGCACCGTTCTTCGACAAGAAGCTTCTGCGCTGGCTGGTCGACCAGCCAGCCGCGCTCTTCGGTTTCGGCATCCCGCCCGCGCAATACGACCTGCTCAAGGTGGACGACAGCGCCGGCATCACCGGTGCGCTGCGCAGCCGGCTGCGCAAGCTCGCCTGCGACTTCGACCTCAAGGACAATTTCTACGCCTGGCAGGCCTTCGGGCGCGGCTATGGCAAGCATGCGGACGCACCGCTGCCGCCCTATCTTCAGGCGCGGCATCACGAGACGGTGCGCGCCCGCGCCGGGCGCGTCGAGATCCGCCACACCAACTATGCCGATTATCTGGAGTCGATGCCGGCGCAGTCGCTCGATCGCTACGTCCTGCTCGACGCGCAGGACTGGATGACCGACGCCCAGCTCACCCGCATCTGGGCCGAGATCACGCGCACCGCCAGGCCCGGCGCGCGCGTGCTCTATCGCACCGCGGCGGCGCCCGACGTGGTGGCTGGCCATGTGCCCGAGGATATCCTCGGCCAATGGGACTATGCGCCGCGCGAGAAGCTCGAGGACTGGACGCGCCGCGACCGTTCGTCGGTCTATGGCATGACCCATCTGTGGACGCTGAAGCCCCACGCATGAGCGAGGCGACGATCGGCGGTGACGAGCAGAAGAGGCTGATGGACGCGACCTATGCGCTCCATCGCCACTTCTACGACTTCACCCGCAAATTCTACCTGCTCGGCCGCGACCGGCTGATCCGCGAACTTGCGCCGCCGCCGGGCGGCACGGTGCTCGAGGTCGGCTGCGGCACGGCGCGCAACCTGATCGTCGCGGCGAGGCGCTGGCCGCAGGCGCGCTTCCATGGCTTCGACATCAGCGAGGCGATGCTCGAGACCGCGCGCAAGTCGGTGGCGAAGCATGGCCTCTCGGATCGCATCACGCTGGCGCAGGGCGATGCCGGCAGCTTCGACGTGCAGGCGTTGTTCGGGCTGGCCGAGGTCGACCGCGTGTTCATGAGCTACACGCTGTCGATGATCCCGCCGTGGCGCCAGGCGATCGAGCTCGGCGCGGCGGCGCTGCCGCCCGGCGGCAGCCTGCACATCGTCGATTTCGGCCAGTACGAGCGGCTACCCGCCTTCGCCCGGCGGCTCCACTTCAAGTCGCTCAACGACTTCCACGTCTTCCCCCGCGCCGAGCTGCCCGCGGTGCTCGGGCATGTCGCCGAAGCGAAGGGCATGCGCCCCGAATTCCGCTCGCTGTGGCGCGGTTACGCCTGGCGCGCGACGCTGACGCGTCCCGATTGACCCGGCTCAGGCCGCGTCGCGCCGCAGGACGGCTTCGAGCGCTTCGATCCGCCGGTCGAAGCCGGCGAGCGCCTCGCCGAGCCTGACGTCGCGCAGGCGCCGCGCTTCGGCCGAGCGCAGCGCCACCGCAAGCGGGATCTCGATCGCATCGATCGCCGCGCGCTCATCGCCGGCATAAAGGCTGCCGTCGCTGCGCGGACCGAGCAGCAGCGCGCCGATCGGCCGCTCGCCTTCGGACAGCCGCAGCCGGAAGGGAAAGACCGGATCCCGCGCATCGACATTGTCGACCGCGAGCGCGCCGTCGCCGGCATGCGCCGCCAGCCATGCCCGCGCTTCGGCGTCGGCGATGCCCGAGAGCGCGAGCGGCACCGGTCGCTCGGCCCGATGCAGAAACACCGCCGCGCGGTCGGCGCGCAGCGAGCGTGAAGCGGCGGCGGCAACGCGCTGCGCGACATCCTCGGGGCTGTCGCCATGTTGCCAGAGCGTGAGCTGCGCGGGCAGCTGGCGCAGCTGCAGCAGTCCGGGGCGGAAGCGCCGGTCGATCCAGCCGCCGATACGGTGACGCGCAGGGCCGATCACCAGGACGGCGGCGACGGTGCCCATGGCGGCGACGATCGGTTCGCTCGCCTCGCCGACCTGCGCCTTGAGCAGCTCCTCGACCAGCTTGGCGGCGGCCGCCCAGGTCGCGCCGAGCACGAGGGTGATCGCGGCGAAGCTCAGCGAACGCCCGATCGCAGCGTCGGCGTCCCATAGCCGGAAACGCAGCAGCGACACCAGCACGCCCGCGGCGAGCAGCAGGAAGCTCAGGTTGAACACGCCGATCATGCCCAGCAGCAGCCACGCGCCGGCCAGCGGCGAAACCAGGCCGCTGCCCAGCAGCACATAAAGTCCGAACATGAAGAGCAGCAGCAGGATCGAACCGAGAAAGCCCGACGCCGCCCATTTGAGTTGCTGGCGCTCGAGTCCCGGCGGCGTGCGGCGGTAGCGTACCAAGGCGGCGGTGATCGCGGCAAGCGCAGTGGGGAGGGCGATCAGCGAGGTGAGGTCGCCGATCAGGGCGTCGAGCATCGACAGTCCGGCGAGCGGCAGCGCGAGCAGCGCGAGCCATCCGCCCCAGCGTGGAACGAAGCGCCCGTCGGGGAAGGCGGGCAGCGCCGCGGCGAGGAAGCCGATCCAGAGCGAGGGTATCACCGATCCCAGCCAGCCGGCGTCGAGCCATTCGTAGAATTCGATCGGCCGCTGGAGCGACGCCGCGCCTGCGAGGAAGCATAGCGAGAGCAGTAGGGCGACCGGATCCTCGCGCCGGCGGCGACGCAGCAGTACGGCCGCTGCAATCAGCGCGCCCGCGCCGATCAGCCCCGCGACGCTGAGCGCCGCTGCATAGGTCACTGCGGCGATCGGTCCGTCGAGCGCGGCGCGCCGCACGGCCTCACCGCGCCGGAGCCGGGCGACATGCGTGTTGCCGGCATCGTCGCGCAGGCTGACCGAAACCATGCCCGCGGGGCCGGCGAGCCGCGTCGCCAGCATTTCCTCGCTTGCGTGGGTCGGCGTGGGCTGTCCGTCGATCGCCACGATCGATCCGCTTTCGGGGACGCCCGCCCGCAGCGCCGCCTTGGTGGCGGGATGCACCAGGAAGTCGGGACCGCTCTCGGGATAGGAGGTGACCAGCCCCACTGCAGCGAAGCGCTGGTCGATCACTGTGCTCTGCACGAAGCCGCGCCATATCCCGCCCGCCTGGGCGCCGACCGCCAGCAGCAGGAACGCGCCCCAGACCAGCGCTACCAGCGGACGCAGCCGCGGCGGAACCGGACGCAGCCGTTCGGGCGGCAGGCGCCGCTTCGTCCCTTCTTCTGAATCCGCCATGCCCCGTCCCCCCGAAGCGAGGCATATCGGCATGACGGCGGAAGCTCCAGCCTCCGCTGATCAACCGGGTGCAGCGGCCGCGACGATGTCGGCCAGATACTTGTCCGAATAGTCGACGCAGATCTCGCACCACAGCAGCTTGTGGTCCGACATCTGGTTCACCCGGTAATAGCGTTTGAAATATGCGATCTGCTTGTCGAGCGGTCGTTCGACGCCATCATCCTTCACCACGCGCGGGGGCTTCACCACGGTTGCGTAGAATTCGGCATCCTCGTCGCGATAGACGTGCTTCAGCATGTCGAACACGCCGGATCGCAGCACCTTGAAGCCCGGATGCGCCGATTTGATCGCGACCTGATCATAGTGATGGTCGTTGCCCAGATTCGTGGTCTGGAGCTGGGTCGGGACCGTGAAACCCGCATCGATCAGCGCCTTCATCGTCTCGTGCTCGGGCGAGATGATGTTGAAGTCGCCGAGCAGGATATAGTTGGAATCCCAGCCTGCGTCCTCGGGCCGGGTCCATTTGCGCTCCCTGGCTCGCTTGACCATCGCCTCGGCCTCGTCTTCCTGCCGCTGCGCGAGGAAGCGCGCGATCCGCTCGATCTCCTCGCGCCGCTGCGCCAATCCGGCCGACCCGGTGCCGTAGAAGATGTGGACCGTGCACAGCTTGAACTTGAGCCAGCCTGCGCGGAAGGCGACCGAGAAGGGGGTGCGCGCGAACTGCACCCTGGTGGTGATGCCCGCCTCTTGCCCCGGCGCGGCGATTTCCTGCCCCTCTGGCAGCACGATCTCGCCGGCCTCCTTGCAGAAATGCACTTTGGATTTGCGGTAGAGGAAAGCGAGCCGTTCGTTGTTGCCGGGGCCGCGGTCGTCAGCGCTGCCGCCGGTGGTGTCGGTGACGATATAGTCCCAGCCGCTGCCCAGATGCTGGTCGATCAGCTCCTGGAGCTTGGTCAGGTCGCGGTTGACCTCCTGCACCGCCACCAGATCGAAATGATCGATGATTTCGGCGATGTAGAGCATCGATTCGGGCGTGCGGTCATATCCGCCGCCGTCGCCGAAATGCATCAGGTTCCAGGTGGCGAGCCGCAGGCTGCGTTCGTCGGTGCCCGCGTGGATCTGCTCGCGCAGCGCAGCCTTGAGGTCGGCAAGGCGCTCGGCGACGAACTTGCGATGGACGGGATCGTCGAACCGCCAGCGCAGCGAATTGATCATGGTCATGGACGCATCTCCCCCAAATGCGCCGCCCGGAGGCGGCCGGTGATGCGACCCTGATATGCAGCCGTCTTACGCGGCTCTGCGAAGCTCCAGGCGTCCCCAGATCTCGACCAGAGCGTCCACCAGCTCGCGCATCATACCCTCGTCGTGGCTCGGTCCGGGGGTGAAGCGCAGCCGTTCGGTGCCGCGCGGCACGGTCGGATAGTTGATCGGCTGGACGTACACGCCGTATTCGGCGAGCAGGATATCGCTGATCTTCTTGGCCTTGACCGGATCGCCCACCATCAGCGGCACGATGTGCGTGGTCGAATCCAGCACCGGCAGCCCGGCCTCGGCCATCAGCGCCTTGAGCCGCGCGGCCGCGGCCTGCTGGCCCTCACGCTCCTCGCTCGACGCCTTGAGGTGCGTCACGCTCGCCAGCGCGCCGGCGACGAGCACGGGCGACAGGCTCGTTGTGAAGATGAAGCCCGGCGCATAGCTGCGGATCACGTCGATGATCATCTGGTCGGCCGCGATATAGCCGCCCATCACGCCGAACGCCTTGCCCAGCGTGCCCTCGATGATCGTCAGGCGATGCGCGACGCCGTCGCGCTCGGAAATGCCGCCGCCGCGCGCGCCGTACATGCCGACGGCATGGACCTCATCGAGGTAGGTCAGCGCGTTGTACTTGTCGGCCAGGTCGCAGATCTCGGCGATCGGCGCCACATCGGCGTCCATCGAATAGACGCTCTCGAAAGCGATGAGCTTGGGCGCCGCGGGATCGTCGGCGGCGAGCAGCTCTTCCAGATGCGCGAGGTCGTTGTGGCGCCACACGCGCTTCTCGCAGCCCGAGTTGCGGATGCCTGCGATCATCGATGCGTGGTTCAATGCGTCCGAATAGACGATGCACCCCGGCATCAGCTTGGCGAGCGTCGAGAGCGTCGCCTCGTTCGAGACATAGCCCGAGGTGAAGAGCAGCGCGCCTTCCTTGCCGTGGAGGTCCGCCAGCTCGCGCTCGAGGTCGATGTGATAGTGCGTGTTGCCGCCGATGTTGCGCGTGCCGCCCGATCCGGCCCCGACGTCGTGGAGCGCTTCCTCCATCGCGGCGATCACCTTGGGGTGCTGGCCCATCGACAGATAGTCGTTCGAGCACCACACCGTGATCGGCTTCGGGCCGTTGTGCCCTGCGAAGCAGCGCGCGTTGGGGAACATGCCCTTGTTGCGCAGGATGTCGATGAACACGCGATAGCGGCCCTCGGCGTGAAGCCGGTCGATCGCCTGACTGAATACCCGCGAATAGTCGACGGCGGGCGACGGGCTGTCCTGGATAGGCATGGCGGCTCCCTACGCCCAAAATAAGCGGAATTCCAGTCGGACAGGC
>DATLJJ010000075.1:0-14646 GCA_035538975.1 Sphingomonas sp.
CCTGCCGGCGCCGATGCTGCTTCAGTCGGCCGCGCTGCGCTTCCCGTCGAACCGCGACGCGCCGATCGCCGCCGATCTCGACTATACCCACGTCGGCGCGCCGGTGCGGGTCGAGTTCGATTTCGACCAGCGCGGTCCCCAGACCTGGGACATCCATGTCGAGACCGACGGCGGCAAGCTGACGCTTTCGCTGGGCGCGTCGAAGCTCGCGATCAACGGCGAGCCCGTCGATGTCGGCGACGAGCCCGAATATGCGCGGCTGTACCGCCACTTCGCCGAATTGCTGGCGGCGCGGCAGAGCGACGTCGACCTGTCGCCCTTCCGCCATGTGGCCGACGCCTTCCTGCTCGGGCGGCGCAGCACGACGATCGCTTTCGAAGAATAGAAGAACGGATCGAGGGGAGAGGAAGATGAAGCTGCTGAAGCATTTGCTGCCGGCGGTCGCGCTGGTCGCTGCCGCCGCGCCTGCCCGCGCCCAGGCCCCGGCCGAAGCGACCGTGACGGTCGACCTGGCCAAGCCGGGCGCGAAGATCGAGCGTGCGATCTATGGCCAGTTCGCCGAGCATCTCGGCCGCGGCATCTACGAGGGTGTATGGGTGGGCCCCGACTCCCCGATCCCCAACACCAACGGCTATCGCAACGACGTGCTCGCCGCGCTCAAGCGGCTCAACATCCCCGTGGTCCGCTGGCCCGGCGGCTGTTTCGCCGACGAATATGACTGGCGCGACGGCATCGGTCCTCGCGCCCAGCGGCCCAGGCGTATCAACACCCATTGGGGCGGCGTGGTCGAGGACAACAGCTTCGGCACCCACGAGTTCATGAACTACAGCGAGATGCTGGGCGCGGACGCCTATGTCGCAGGCAACATGGGCTCGATGGCGCCGCTCGATATGGGCCGCTGGGTCGAGTACATGACCGCGGAGAAGGGCAGCCTGGCCGAGGAGCGGCAGCGCAACGGCCGCGACAAGCCGTGGGCGCTCAAATATTTCGGCGTGGGCAACGAAAGCTGGGGCTGCGGCGGAAACATGCGGCCCGAGTTCTCGGCAGACCTCCATCGCCGGTACCAGACCTTCGTCAAGACGCCCCGGGGCACCACTCCGCCGATCAAGGTGGCGACCGGGGCAAACTCCGATGACTACAACTTCACCGAAGTGCTGATGCGCGAGGCGCGCAACCACATGGGCGCCATCAGCGTGCATTATTACACCTTCGCCCACAGCTGGGAGAATAAGGGCCGCGCGCTGGGCTTCGGAGAGGACGAATGGGCCTCGACGCTCGCCAATGCGATCCGGATGGACGAGCTCGTCACCAAGCACAGCGCGATCATGGACAAGTACGATCCCGAAAAGCGGATCGGCCTCTATGTCGACGAATGGGGCACCTGGTGGCAGGACGAGCCGGGCGCGACGCCGGGCTTCCTCAACCAGCAGAACTCGCTGCGCGACGCGCAGGTCGCGGCGCTGACGCTCAACATCTTCCATCGCCACACCGATCGCGTGAAGCTCGCGGCGATCGCGCAGATGGTCAACGTGCTCCAGGCGATGATCCTCACCGACAAGGAAAGGATGCTGCTGACGCCGACCTATCACATCTTCGACATGTACCGGCCGTTCCAGGGGGCGACGCCCTATGCGGCCAACGTGCAGGGTCCGGAATACGCACGCGGCAAGTTCCGCATGGCGGCGGTCGACGCTTCGGTGGCGCGCGGAGCCGACGGCAAGCTCTATCTGTCGCTGGTCAACGTCGATCCCAACCGCCCGGCGCGTGTGACGACAAGCCTCAGCGGAAGGGCGAGCGGGCGCATCCTCACCGGCCCTGCGCTCGACACGCACAACACATTCGACAAGCCGAACACGATCCAGCCCGCGGCCTATTCGGGCCGCAGCGTGGGCGGCAAGCTGGTGTTCGACCTTCCGGCGAAGTCGATCGCCGTGGTCGTGGTCGAATAGGATGCTGAGCCGGCGCCTGTTCCTGGGTTCGGCGAGTGCGGTGGCGCTCGCCGGCCCGGCCTTCGCTCAGCGGAAGGTGGAGGAGGCGCCGGTGAAGGTTCGGCCGCTGCCGCTCTCCGCGGTGCGGCTCACGCCCTCGCCTTTCCTCGACGCAGTCGAGACCAACCGCCGCTACGTGATGTCGCTCTCGCCCGAGCGGCTGCTGCACAATTTCTACACAAGCGCGGGCCTGCCCACCAAGGGCGAGACCTATGGCGGTTGGGAGGCGCGCGGGATCGCAGGCCATACGCTCGGCCACTATCTTTCGGCGCTGTCGCTGCTCCACGCGCAGACCGGCGACGCCGCGGTGCGCGAAAGGCTGCGGCACACCGTCGCGGAGATGGCGCGCATCCAGGCGGCACATGGCGACGGCTATGTCGGCGGCACCACCGTCGAGCGCGACGGCAAGACGGTCGACGGCAAGATCGTCTTCGAGGAGATCCGCGAGGGCGACATCCGCACCGGCGGCTTCGACATCAACGGCGGCTGGGTGCCGCTCTACACCTGGCACAAGGTCCATGCCGGGCTTATCGACGCGGTGCGGCTGGGCGATGTCCCCGAGGCAATGCCGGTGATGCTCGGCATGGCGGGCTATCTCGGCACGATCCTCGAGGGGCTTGAGGACGCGCAAATGCAGAAGCTGCTCGCCGCCGAGCACGGCGGGCTCAACGACAGCTATGCCGAGACCTATGCGCTCACCGGCAACCCGCGCTGGCGCCGGATCGCCGAGCGCATCTATCACAGGAAGGTGCTCGACCCGCTGGCCGCAGGCCGCGACGACCTGCCGGGGCTCCACGCCAATACCCAGATCCCCAAGCTGATCGGCCTCGCCCGGCTCTACGAACTCACCGGCGAGCAGCGTCACGCCGAAGCGGCGCGTTTCTTCCATGCGACGGTGACGCAGCATCACAGCTATGTGATCGGCGGCAACAGCGAGCGCGAGCATTTCGGCCCGCCGGACGTGCTTTCGACGCGGATCACCGAACGCACCTGCGAGGCGTGCAACAGCTACAACATGCTGAAGCTGACGCGGCATCTTTACGGCTGGCAGCCGGACGCCGCCCTGTTCGACTTCTACGAGCGCGTACATCTCAACCATCTGCTCGCCCACCAGCACCCGGAAACCGGAGCCTTCGTCTATTTCATGCCCCTGAGCGCCGGCGCGCGGCGGACCTATTCGACGCCGGAGGACAGCTTCTGGTGCTGTGTCGGATCGGGGATGGAGACACACTCCAAGCACGGCGAGAGTGTCTTCTGGCACGATGCCGACACACTGTTCGTCAACCTGTTCATCCCCTCCACTGGGGAGTGGCGCGAGCGGGGTATGAAGGTGGCGCTGGATACGCGCTATCCATTCGGCGAGCACGTGGTCCTCCGGGTGGACGACGCGCCCCGCGCCGCGACCACGATCGCGTTGCGGCTTCCGGGCTGGTGCGATGCGCCGGCCCTGCGCGTGAACGGCAAGCCCATGCCGGTAGACCGCGCCGGAGGCTATGCGCGGGTGACGCGGCGCTGGAAGGCAGGCGATCGGATCGAACTCGACCTGCCCATGCGGGTGCGCGTCGAGCCGACGCCCGACGATCCGCGGACGATCGCCTATCTCCACGGCCCCGTCGTGCTCGCCGCCGACCTCGGCCCCGCGGCGGAACGATTCGATGGGCCGGTCCCCGCGCTGGTCACCGAAAACCCCGGGGCCGCGCTTGTCGCGGAGAACACCGCCGAGCACCGCTTTCGCCTCGCCGATGCGCGCCCCGCGCCGCTGACGCTCGTTCCCTTCTTCCGCCAGTACGACCGCCGCACCGCGGTCTATTTCCCGCGCTTCACCGAGGCGCAGTGGAAGACCGAGGAAGCCGCCTTCCGCGCGGAAAACGCCGCTCGCGCCGCGCTCGAGGCGCGCACAGTCGACGTCATCCAGCTCGGAGAGATGCAGCCAGAGCGCGACCATGACTATCGCGCCAATCACAGCGATCTCTTCTCCTGGGGCGGCCGCAGCGCGCGGCAGCTTCCCTGGGGCACGGGCAACTACATGGAGTTCACGCTGGCTGTGCGTCCGGGCGCGATGCAGCTCGCCGCGCTCTATTGGGGCGAGGAAGTGAACAAGAATTTCGACGTCTCTGTCGAGGGCACGCGCATCGCCAACGAGCGCCGCGCCACGCCGGCGGAGAAGCGCTTCGTCACGGTCACCTATCCGATCCCCGAGGCGCTCACGCGCGGCAAGGACAAGGTGACGGTGCGGTTTGAAACCAAGGGCACCGACGCGTTCGTCTACGAAGCCCGCATGCTGGAGGCGCAATGAAGATCGATCGTCGGGCCGCTCTGGGCCTGATCGCCGCGGCACCGGTCGCCGCGCAGGCGCGACCGCAGCGCAACTTCCGCGATCTCGCGCCGCGCCCGCCGATGGGCTGGAACAGCTGGGACAGCTTCGCCGCGACGATCACCGAGGAGCAGGCGCGCGGCAATGCAGCGGTGATGGCGGCCAAGCTGCTGCCGCACGGCTATGACATCTTCACCGTCGACATCCAATGGTACGAGCCCGGCGCGACCGGCTTCGAATATCGCGTCGGCGTCGAGCTGGCGATGGACGCCAATGGCCGTCTCCTCCCCGCCCCCAACCGCTTCCCCTCCGCCGCGAACGGCAAGGGGTTCAAGCCGCTCGCCGACTATGTCCACGGGCTGGGGCTGAAATTCGGTATCCACCTGATGCGCGGCGTCCCTCGCCTCGCCGCCGATCGCAACCTGCCGATCCTGGGCACGTCGCATCGCTGCGGTGATATTGCCGACCGCGTCAACATCTGCCCGTGGAACTCGGACATGTACGGCGTCGACATGTCGAAGCCCGGCGCGCAGGAATATTATGACAGCGTCTTCCGGCTGATCGCCTCGTGGGGCGTCGACTTCGTCAAGGTCGACGACATCGCCCGCCCCTATCACCGCAACCAGCCCGAGATCGAAGCCGTGCGCCGCGCGATCGACCGTTCGGGTCGGCCGATGGTTCTCAGCCTGTCGCCCGGCGAAACCGCGCTCTCGGCTGCCGATCATGTCGCCAACCATGCCAATCTCTGGCGGATCAGCGACGATTTCTGGGACGAATGGCCGCTGCTGCTGTCGCAGTTCAAGCGCCTCGCCGACTGGGCGCCGCACCTGCGCCCGGGCGCCTGGCCCGACGCCGACATGCTCCCGCTCGGCCTGCTCGCGCTCGGCAAGCGCCGCACGCGCTTCACGCCCGACGAGCAGCGCACGATGATGAGCCTCTGGTCGATCGCCCGCTCCCCGCTGATCATGGGCGGCGACCTGCGCGCGCTCGATGCGGAGACGCTGGCGCTGCTGACCAACGACGAAGTGCTGGCCGTGAACCAGCACAGCAGCGGTGGGCGGCAGCTGTTCAGGGACGAGCGCAGCGCGGCATGGGTGGCGCGCGGGCCGAAGGGGGAACGCTATCTGGCGCTGTTCAACCTCGGCGGCGAGACGGCGGAGGTGTCGGCGGACCTCGCGGCGCTCGGGATCACCGGTACGGCGCAGGTGCGCGACCTTTGGGCCCGCAAGCCGATCGGCGGTGCCAGCGGCCGTTTCGCCGCGACGCTGCCGGCGCACGGCTCTGGGCTTTACCGTCTGAGCTGAAATCCGGCTGCACCCCGGCGAAGGCTGGGGCCCAGTATCGCATCGATTTGCAACTGGGCCCCGGCCTTCGCCGGGGTGCAGCACGGCTTAGTGATTGTCCCGCGGCAGGCCTTCGGTCTGGGCGATGCGCTGGTATTTTTCCGCGCCTTCGAGGATCGCGCCGCTCTCCATCTGGCCGACTACCGCGCGCTGCATTTCCTGCCACGGCGTCTGCGAGGCGGGATAGGCATAGCCGCCCGCGGCGCGCAGGGCCTCGCGACGCGATGCCAGCTCCTCGTCGGAGATGAGCACGTCGGCGGTGCCCTTGCCCAGGTCGATGCGGACGCGGTCGCCGGTGCGGATCAGTGCGAGCCCGCCCAGCGCCGCCGCCTCGGGGCTGGCGTTGAGGATCGAGGGGCTGCCGCTGGTGCCCGACTGGCGGCCGTCGCCGATGCAAGGGAGCGCGTGCACGCCCTCGCGGATCAGGTAGGACGGCGGCCGCATGTTCACGACTTCCGCCGCGCCCGGATAGCCGATCGGCCCCGCGCCGCGCATGAACAGCAGCGTCTCGGGCGTGATGCCGAGCGCCGGATCGTCGATGCGGTGGTGGTAGTCCTCAGGCCCATCGAACACCACGGCCGGACCCTCGAACGCCTCGGGATCCTGCGGGTTGGACAGATAGCGTTCGCGGAATTCCGGGCTGATCACGCTGGTCTTCATGATCGCCGAGTCGAACAGGTTGCCCCGCAGCACGATGAAGCCGGCCTCTTCCTTGAGCGGCTGCCCGAAGGGACGGATGACCTTCTCGTCCTCAATCGTCGCGTCGCGGCAATTGTCGCCCATGGTCTTGCCGTTGACGGTCATCGCGCCTTCGTGGATCAGCCCCTGGCCGATCAGCTGGCCGACCACGGCGGGGACGCCCCCGGCGCGGTAATAATCCTCGCCGAGATACTCGCCCGCCGGCTGCAGATTGACCAGCAGCGGCACCTTGTGGCCCTTCTCCTGCCAGGTGTCGATCGGCAGGTCGACGCCGATATGGCGCGCGATCGCGGCGAGGTGGATCGGAGCGTTGGTCGAGCCGCCGATCGCCGAATTGACGACGATCGCATTCTCGAACGCCTCCCGCGTCAGGATGTCCGAGGGCTTGAGGTCCTCGGCGACCATCTCGACGATGCGCTTGCCGCTGTCATAGGCGACTTCCTGGCGGTCGCGGTACGGCGCAGGGATCGCGGCCGAGCCGGGCAGCGACATGCCCAGCGCCTCGGTCAGCGAGTTCATCGTCGTCGCCGTACCCATCGTGTTGCAATAGCCGGTCGACGGCGCCGAGCTGGCAACGAGGCGGATGAAATCCTTGGCGTCGATCTCGCCCGCGGCGAGCATCTCGCGCGCCTTCCACACGATCGTGCCCGAGCCGGTGCGCTCGCCCTTGTGCCAGCCGTTGAGCATAGGCCCGACCGACAGCGCGATCGCGGGAATGTTCACCGTCGCCGCGGCCATCAGGCAGGCCGGGGTGGTCTTGTCGCAGCCGACCGTCAGCACCACGCCGTCGAGCGGATAGCCGTAGAGCAGCTCGACGAGGCCGAGATAGGCGAGGTTGCGGTCGAGCCCCGCGGTCGGGCGCTTGCCGGTCTCCTGGATCGGATGGACCGGGAATTCGAGCGCGATGCCGCCCATCTCGCGAATGCCCTCACGCACGCGCTCGGCGAGCACGAGGTGATGGCGGTTGCAGGGGGACAAGTCGCTGCCGGTCTGCGCGATGCCGATGATCGGCTTGCCCGACTGGAGTTCCTCGAGGCTGAGCCCGAAGTTCAGATAGCGCTCGAGATAGAGCGCGGTCATGTCGATATTGTCGGGATTGTCGAACCAGGCCCGCGAGCGAAGCTTGCGCGGACCGTCCGGAGCGCCAGGGCCCGCCATCAGCGCACCGCCTGCGAAAAGCGCAGCAACATCGTATTCACATACTCCATGTCGGGATCCAGCCGGGACGAAGGAAAGTCCGGCCGGTTGGGGGAATCGGGAAAGCACTGGGGCTCGAGCGCGAGTCCGTCGGACTGCCGATACAGCCGGCCGCCCTTGCCCGCCACCGTGCCGTCGAGGAAATTGCCCGAATAGACCTGCACGCCGGGCGCAGTGACGAACATCTCCATCACCCGCCCCGAGCCGGGATCCTCGACGCGCGCTGCCGGGCGCAGTGTGCCGGACGTACCGTCGACCACGAAATTATGGTCATAGCCGCGGCCGATGCGGATCTGCGCATCGTTGCCGTCGCGGATCGCCTCACCGATGGCGCGCGGCGCGGCGAAGTCGAAGGCAGTGCCCGCGACCGGCGCAAGCTCGCCGGTGGGAATGAGCGTGGGGTCGACCGGCGTGTAGCGTGCCGCGTGGAGCGTCAGACGATGCTTCAACACATCGCCTCGCGCACGCTCGCCGGCGAGGTTGAACAGCGCGTGGTTGGTCAGGTTGACGATCGTCGGCGCGTCGGTGGTCGCGCGATATTCGATGCGGAGCTGGTCCTGGCCGTCGAGCGTGTAGCGCGCGGTGACGCGGAGCGTGCCGGGATAGCCGCCCTCCCCATCCGGGCTGACCAGCTCCAGCTCGACGCTCGCTTCGTCGCCTTCGGAAATCGAACGGATCGCCCAGAGCTTTCGGTCGAAACCGTTGAGCCCGCCATGAAGGTGGTGCGGCCCGTCGTTGGTCTCGAGCTGATGGTCGCGCCCGTCGAGCGTGAAACGGCCGCGCGCGATCCGGTTGGCATAGCGGCCGACGGTCACGCCGAAATAATTGACTTGGGCCAGATACTCGTCGGGCGTGTCATGCCCCAGCACGATATCGTCGATCACGCCGTCGCGATCGGGCACGTGGAGCGCCTGGAGCGTGGCGCCGAGCGTCATCACCGTCGCGGAGATACCGTTCGCATTGGCGAGCGTCACCTTCTCGACAAGGCGGCCGTCGCCGAGCACCGCCATCGGCGTCCGCACCGCGTTCACGCGCCCGCGCGCGCCGGTCCGTTGCCGCGTCTCGCTGCCTGCTTGCCCCATGTCGATCATTAGTCAGACAGTTACAGCGATTTGCTCTGAGAACAAGCAAAAACCACGGCCTTTAGAACATCACGGATAGCGGCCGCACAGCCATTGAAATGCGCGGAAATCCGCGGATTCGCTGACGATTTCGTGACCGTGTTGCGCTTGGCCGAGATTGCGAATACCAGCGAGTCAAAATAACCCAGACAAGAGGATGAACATGATCGGTCGAGCTCGCTCCCTCGTCACAATTGCGGCGCTGGCGCTTCTTACGGCTTGCGGCGGCGGTGGACAGAGCGGCGGCAAGACCGTCGTGGGCTTCTCGCAGATCGGCTCCGAATCGGGCTGGCGCGCAGCCGAAACCAAGATGGCGAAGCAGGCCGCCGACCAGCGCGGCATCGACCTGCGTATCTCCGACGCCCAGCAGCGCCAGGAAAACCAGATCAAGGCGATCCGCGCCTTCATCGCGCAGGGCGTCGACGCCGTCTTCCTCGCCCCCGTCGTCGCGACCGGCTGGGATGCGGTGCTCAAGGAAGCCAAGGCCGCCAAGATCCCGGTGGTGCTGCTCGACCGCAACATCGAGACCAGCGACCCCTCGCTCTACCTCACTGCCGTCGCCTCCGATTCGGTCGAGGAAGGGCGCGTCGCCGGCAAGTGGCTGACCGACACGCTCGCGGGCAAGCAGTGCCGCGTGGTCGAGATCGAGGGTACCGTCGGCGCCAGCGTAGCGACCAACCGCAAGAAGGGCTTCGCCGAGGCGCTCGCCAAGGCGCCAACCGCCACGGTCGTGCGCGCCCAATCGGGTGACTTCACGCGCGCCAAGGCCAAGGAAGTGATGGAAAGCTTCATCAAGGCCGAAGGCGCCACCAACATCTGCGCGGTCTATGCGCATAACGACGATATGATGATCGGCGCGATTCAGGCGATGAAGGAAGCCGGCATGAAGCCCGGCAAGGACGTGCTGACCGTCTCGATCGACGGCGTGCCCGACATCTTCAAGGCGATGGCCGACGGCGATGCCAACGCCACCGTCGAGCTGACGCCCGACATGGCCGGCCCGGCGTTCGACCTGCTCGCCGCCTACAAGAAGGACGGCAAGGAGCCGCAGAAGTGGGTGCAGACCGCATCGAAGCTCTATCTGTCGGACACCGCCGCCGCGGAGTACGAGCGCCGCAAGAACCTCTACTGAGGTGCTTCAGGCTCGGGGGATAAGCCGCGCCTATCCGGGCGTGCGCGCGCTCGACGGAGTCGATTTCGACCTCCGCGCCGGCGAAGTGCACGCCCTGATGGGCGAGAACGGCGCCGGCAAGTCGACGTTGATCAAGGTGCTGACCGGCGCCGTGCTGCCCGACGGCGGCACGATGACGCTCGACGACGCGGCCTATGCCCCGCACGACACCGCCGCGGCGCAACGCGCGGGCGTTTGGGCAGTGCACCAGGAAATCGGCGTACTGCCGAACCTGAGCGTCGCCGAGAATCTGTTCCTCGGCTATCAGCCCACCCGCTTCGGTCTGATCCGCACGCGCGCGATGAACGAGCGCGCGCGGGCCCTGTTGGCTGAACTCGATCTCGATGTGGACGTAACCCGGCTGCTCGGTACCCTGCCGGTCGCGGTGCAGCAGATGATCGCGATCGCCCGCGCCACCCGCGCCGATGCGCGCGTGCTGGTGCTCGACGAGCCGACCGCGAGCCTCGACGCCGCCGAGGTCGAGAAGCTGTTCGCGCTGATCCGCCGGCTGACCGCCAAAGGGGTGGCGATCGTGCTGATCACCCATTTCCTCGACCAGGCCTATGCCGTGGCCGATCGCTTCACCGTGCTGCGCAACGGCAAGCTGGTGGGCACGCGCGCCGCCGCCGAGCTGCCCCAGCGCGAGCTCGTCACGATGATGCTCGGCAAGGAGCTGGTCGAGGCGGTGCAGCACGAGCGCCGTGCGCCGGTCGCCGATCGCCCGCTGGTCGCGCGCTTCCGCGGGCTCGGGCGCAAGGGCAGCGTCGAGGGCTTCGACCTCGACCTCCACGCCGGCGAGGCGGTGGGCGCGGCGGGCCTGCTCGGATCGGGCCGCACCGAGTCCGCGATGCTGATGTTCGGCGCCGACACGCCTGACCGCGGCACCGCCGAAGTCGACGGCGAGACGGTGCGCATCCGCTCTCCCCGCGAAGCGATCCGCCATGGATTCGGCTTCGCGCCCGAAGAGCGCAAGACCGACGGCATCGTCGGCGCGCTCTCGATCCGCGAGAACATCATCCTTGCGCTCCAGGCGCGCACCGGCTGGGCGCGCAAGCTGCCCCGCGCGAAGCAGGACGCTATTGCAAATCATTACATAGACTTGCTGGGCATCCGCACGCCCGACGCCGAGAAGCCGATCGAGCAGCTTTCGGGTGGCAACCAGCAGAAGGCGCTGCTCGCGCGCTGGCTCGCCACCGCGCCGCGGCTGCTGATCCTCGACGAGCCGACGCGCGGCATCGACGTCGGGGCGCACGCCGAGATCGTCAAACTGATCGAGAAGCTGCGCGACGACGGCATGGCGCTCTACGTCATCTCTTCCGAAATCGAGGAACTCGCCACTTATGCCGACCGCGTCACGGTGATGCGTGACCGCCGCCAGGCCGGAATGCTCGAGGGCGACCGCGTGTCAGTCACCGGCATCGTCGACGCGATCGCGGGAGGCGCGGCATGAGCGCGCTGCGTCGCGCGGCGCCCCAGCTCGGCGTGCTCGCCGCGCTGCTGCTCGCCAACTGGATCGCCTTCCCGGGATTCTTCAACCTGTCGATCGTCGACGGCCGGCTGACCGGCAGCGTAATCGACGTGCTCAATCGAGGCGCGCCCGTCGCGCTGCTCGCGCTCGGCATGGCGCCGGTGATCGCGACGCGCGGGATCGACCTGTCGGTGGGCGCAGTGATGGCGATCGCCGGCGCGGTCGCGGCGACTTCGGTCGAGGCCGGACACCCCTGGTTCGTGGCCGTGGCGCTCGCGCTCGGCGCCGGGCTCGCCGCGGGGCTGTGGAACGGCGCGCTGGTCGCGCTGCTCTCAATCCAGCCGATCGTCGCGACGCTGGTGCTGATGGTGGCCGGACGCGGCATCGCGCAGCTCATCACCGAGGGGCGCATCGTCACCTTCGTCGACCCGCATCTGGCGGCGATCGGTGGCGGCAGCTTCCTTGGCTTGCCCGTCCCGGTGCTGATCGCGCTGGCGGTCGCCGCGCTGCTGACCCTGCTCGCGCGCGGCACCGCGCTGGGGCTGTTCGTCGAGGCGCTGGGGGTAAACCCGCGCGCCAGCCGGCTCGCAGGCGTCGAGACGCGCGGGCTGCTGATTGGCGTCTATGCGCTGTGCGGCGTCACTGCCGCGCTCGCCGGCGTGATTGCCGCCGCCGACATCCGCGGCGCCGACGCCAACAATGCCGGGCTGTGGCTCGAGCTCGATGCCATCCTCGCGGTGGTGCTCGGCGGCGCTTCGCTGTTCGGCGGCAGGCTGTCGTTCGTGCTCACGCTGGTTGGCGCGCTGACGCTTCAGGCGCTCAAGACCGGCATCCTGCTCGCGGGCTTCCGGCCCGAGCTCAACCTGATCGCGATGGCAGTGGTCGTGAGCGTGGTGCTGGTCGTCCAGTCCCCCGCCGCGCGCGGCTGGTGGCAGCGACTCTCCGCGCGGAGGGCCGCGGCATGAAGCTCGGCCGCAACCTGCCTTCGCTGGTGACGATGGGCGTGTTCGTGCTGCTCTATGCGGCCTGCGCGCTCCAGTTCCCCTTCATGCTTTCGACCCGGGTCGCGGGAAACCTGCTGACCGACAATGCCTTTCTCGGCGTGCTCGCGGTGGGGATGACCGTGGTGATCCTCTCGGGCGGGATCGACCTGTCGGTGGGTGCCGTGGTCGGCTTTGTCGGCGTGCTGCTCGCGCTGCTGATCGGCAGCGGGGTAGACCCGTATCTCGCCTTCGCGATCGCGCTGGCCGCAGGCACGCTCTTCGGCGCAGTCGTAGGCGCCGCGATCCACGCGCTCCAGGCGCCGCCGTTCATCGTCACGCTGGCGGCGATGTTCCTCGCGCGCGGCGCGTGCTTCCTGCTCACCACCGATTCGATCCCGATCAACCACCCCGCCTATTCCGATCTCGCGGCGGGCGGTCTCGGCCTCAGCCCCAGCGCGTGGGTGATGCTGCTCGCCTTTGTCGGCGGCGGCGTGCTGCTTCGCCTCACCCGCTTCGGCACCGACGTCTATGCCGTGGGCGGCGGCGCGCACGCGGCCGAGCTGATGGGCGTTCGGCTGGGGCGCACCACGATCGCGATCTACGCCTTTTCGGGCTTCTGCGCGGCGCTGGGCGGCATCCTCTTCTCGATCTACACCCAGTCGGCGCATTCGCTGGCCGGCGTGGGGCTCGAACTCGACGCGATCGCCGCAGTGGTGATCGGGGGCACCTTGCTCAGCGGCGGCTATGGCGGCGTGCTCGGCAGCTTCTTCGGCGTGCTGATCCTGGGGCTGATCCAGTCGTACATCACCTTCACCGGAACGCTTTCGAGCTGGTGGGCGAAGATCGCGACGGGGGTGCTGCTGTTCCTGTTCATCGCGATGCAACGGGTCATCCTCCTGCTGCGCGCACGAAGGGATGCCGCCGCCCGCTGAGCGCGCTTGCCACACCCCGTTGCGGTCTCTACTGTTTTGCTCAGTGAAATTGCATTGCACCCATGAGAGGTGCGTGGGGAGGGAATCGTGCTGACACGCAGGCACGTACTGGGCGGTGTTGCAGCCGCGGCGCTGGCATCGCGCGCGCAGGCGCATCTGGCACCCAATTGGTCGGCCCTGACCGGCGCCTTCCGCGTCCCCGACTGGTTCCGCGACGCCAAGTTCGGCATCTGGGCACATTGGAGCGCGCAGTGCGTCCCCGAATTCGGGGATTGGTACGGCCGCAAGATGTATATCCAGGGCGACCCCTTCTACGAGCATCATCTGAAGACCTACGGTCACCCCGCGGACCGCGGCTTCCTCGAGATCGAGAATGCGTGGAAGGCTCAGAACTGGGACCCGGAGCATCTGATCGGGCTCTACAAGGCTGCGGGTGCCAAATATTTCATGGCGCTCGCCAATCACCACGACAACCTCGACACCTTCGACAGCGCACACCACCAATGGAACACGCTGCGCGTCGGCCCGAAGCGCGACATCATCGGTACCTGGGAGAAGATCGCGCGCCGCGAAGGGCTCCGCTTCGCCGTCAGCAATCATAGCTCCCATGCGTGGCACTGGTGGCAGCCCGCCTATGGCTATGACGCCGAGGGCCCGCGCGCCGGCGAGCGCTACGACGCCTTCAAGCTCACCAAGGCCGACGGTGCCGGCAAGTGGTGGGAAGGACTCGACCCGCAGGAGCTCTACACCGGCCCTTCGATGGTCCCTCCCGCCCGCATCACCTCTGCTCAGGCTATGCGCGACTGGCACGACGTGCACAGCGGCCGCTGGATGGAATTCGCCCCGCCCGAGAACCCCCGACATGTCACCAAATGGCTGCTGCGCCAGAAGGACCTGGTCGACAAATACAAGCCCGACATGGTCTATTTCGACGATTTCGGCATGCCGTTCGGCCCCGTGGGGATCGAGGCGCTGGCGCACTATTACCAGCAAAGCGTCGCCCGCGATGGTCAGGTCGAAGTCGTCGCCACTGCCAAACAGCTCTCGCAGCTCCAGCGCACCGCTTTGGTCGACGATGTAGAGCGCGGGTTCAGCGATCGGCTGCGCGAGGAGCCGTGGCAGACCTGCACCTGCATCGGCGACTGGCACTACAACCGCGCCCGCTTCGAGCAGAAATCCTATGTCCCCGCCGAGAAGGTGATCCAGCGGCTGTGCGACGTGGTGGCGAAGAACGGCAATCTGCTGCTCTCGATCCCGATGCGCGGGGACGGGACGATCGACAGCGAAGAAGAGAAGATCGTCGCTGGCATCACTGCGTGGATGCGGCGCAACGGTGAGGCTGCGATCCACGGCTCGCGCCCGTGGCGCATCTATGGCGAAGGGCCGACACAGGTGGGGGGTGGAATGTTCAACGAAGGCAAGGTCACCTT
>DATLJJ010000076.1:0-7708 GCA_035538975.1 Sphingomonas sp.
AGCGACTACAACCAGGGCTTCAACGCAGCGACCGGCGAATATGAGGACCTGGTGAAGGCCGGCGTGATCGATCCGGCGAAGGTGGTCCGTACCGCGCTGCAGGATGCGGCATCGGTGGCATCACTGCTGATCACGACCGAGGCGCTGGTCGCGGAGCTCCCCAGGGAAGAGAAGCCCGCGCCCATGCCGTCGATGGACTATTGAGCACAAGGGGCGGGTTCGTCATCCGGCGAACCCGCCCACGATCGCGAGCTTGTCGCATCCTGCCGCCGGCGCTTTCGGCGATCTGTCCGGTGGCTTTCGGTTCTGGAACCGCCGATAGTTCGTGCGACGCAGTTCTGCTACCAGGAGAAGCCCACGCGCGCGTACAAGTAACGGCCGTTGAAGCCGAACGGAGAATAATAGGGGAAGCCCAGCACGCCGCTCGGTGCGTTCAACGACGCCGCGACGCGATCGGGATAGACGTCGAACAGATTGTTCACGCCAAGCGCGATCTCGGGCCCGGGCGAGGTGCGGTAGCGCAGCTCCACGTCGGTGATCGTATGCTTGCCGGTGTGAATATCCCCCGCCGGTGTCGAGGCCGGCTGGTTGACGTCGCCATAGTATGTGGCACGCACCGTCGCTCCCGCCGCGCCGCTGGTCCAGTCGATCGTGCCAGCCAGCTTCTCGCGCGGCGTGCCCTCCTCAAGGGTGAGGATGCGGTTGCGGCCGAACAGCGCCGTGCCCGGGCGCGACGTCAGCTCGACGTCGTTCACATTTCCGGCCACGGTGAAGTCGAAGACCCCGGCGCTCGCGCTCCTCAGGCGATAATGGGCCACAACGTCGATGCCCCTGGTCGTCGAACGAAGGCCATTGATGAAGAAACGGGCCGCGCTGATGTTCGGCAGGGTGGTGACCGGGATGTTCTCGGACAGCGCGATCTGGTCGCGCAGTTTGATGTAATAGCCGTCCACGGTGAGATCGAACCCGCCAAGGCGAAGCACGGTGCCGGCGGAGAAGTTGGTCGAGCGCTCGGGCTCGAGCGCTCGCGCGCCGAGCGATGCAACGCGCGGATCGTTCGAGGGGAAGGTCCCCGTCTCGATGATGTTGCCGCCCGAGATCACCGACGAGATAGAGGTGAAATACTGCTGCTGCAGGGAGGGCGCGCGGAAGCCGGTGGAGACCGTGCCGCGAAGCGCGAAGCCCGGCGTGACGTCGTAGCGCAGCGAAACCTTGCCGGTCGCCACCTCGCCGAAGTCCGAATAGCTTTCACCGCGTGCGGCCAGGCCGATCAGCAATCCCTCTGCCGGACGCGCCTCGATGTCGATATAGGCGCTGCCGGAGCGGCGGCTGCGCGCGATCGCGTTGAGCGGCGAGAAGCCCGCGAAGCCCTGCGCGATCGTGGGTGCGCCGGGAACCGCACCGGTTGCCGGGGCCTGATAGGATGCAGGCTCGCCCGGCGCGATCCGGTAGCCTTCGCGCCGGCCCTCCAGGCCCCATGCGACGTTGAGCGAACCGAGCACGTCGAACTCGCGCGTCACGTCGAGCCCTGCGACCCATTGGTCATAGATCACCGCGCCGTCGTAGAAGCTGTGCGGCGATGCGCTGCCATAGGAGAAGTTGGCCGAATTTTCGGTGCGGAACGAAACCTTGTTGCGGCCGTAGCCGACGTTCAGGTCGACCGACCATCCCGCAACCTCACCCTTCACCCCGAGCGCCGAATTGACGTTTTCCGAGCGCGTCTCGATGAGCGGCAGAAAGCCGTTCGGATAGCCCGCTGCCGCCAGATACCGGACGACTCCGGCATTGTTCGGCCGCGGGAATGCCGCGCTCGACGTGTCGCGCTGCTGATATCCGGCCCAGCCGTAGACGCTCCAGTCGCCGCCGCCGATCGGGGTGCCGGCATTGGCGAACAGCGTGTACTGATCGACGGCGGGATCGCCGAACCTCCCCTGCAACGCGACGCCACTGGCTCCCGTCGGTGCATTCGGCGCCGGCGCGTCGGAGCGGTTCGTCGGGTTGCGGTGCACATAGTCGCCCGACAAGGTGAGGAAACCTTCGGACCCGAGCGCGATGCCCTGCCAGCCCGACACGGTCGTGGCCGACTCACCCGTCACGCTGCGCTTCGCCCGTGCGGTCTCCACGTCGGTCGCGTACAGGCCGTAGGTGACCGTCGCGCCGCCGCCCGATCGCGCCTCGCGCAGGCGCAGGTTGATCACGCCCGCAATCGCATCCGAGCCATATTGCGCCGAGGCACCGTCGCGGAGCACCTCGATGCGGTCGAGTGCGACCGTGGGCACGGTGTTGAGATCGACTGCTGCCGAGCCGCGCCCCACAGTGCCGTTGACGTTGAGCGACGCCGAGGCATTTGCGCGCACGCCGTTGACCAGCACCAGCGTCTGATCGGGCGAGAGGCCACGCAGCGTCGCCGGGCGGATCGCGTCGGTGGCGTCGGTCGCGGCAGCACGAGGGAAATTTACGGAAGGCGCAACGTTCGCCAATGCCTGGGCGAGTTCGGTCGTGCCCTGCTGGCGCAGGCTGCTCGACGAGAGAACGTCGACCGGCGAAGCGGTCTCGAGACGCGAGCGGCCGGCGGCGCGGGTGCCCGTCACCACGATCTCCTCGCCTCCCGCCGGATTCTCGGCGGCGTCAGGTGTGACGCCCTGCGCGACGCCGGCTTCCTGCGCCTGCGCGGCGCTGTTCATCAGCATCGCAGCCAGCGAAGCACTCGCAGTCAGGAGAACGGAACGGCTACGCATGACGTCAATTCCTCGTGAAGCGCCCGAAGGCAGGTTGTGTCGAAAATTCGGCCCGGCGAACGCCGCGGCAGGGTGGGCCAGGCAGTTGGCCCGAGGCTTCGGGGATGCCCTGCTACGGGCGTTGCGCGCGCGCTTCGGGGCGTGGCACCCGCTGGTCTGGTTCAGGCACAGGACCCGCCCCGGCGAGGCGAACGATCTCCCTGGCGGCGCCCGCCGCAGCAAATGCACACGATCCTCTCACCCTGTTCCCCTTCATCCCGCATTGCATGCGCCCGGCTTCGGCATCGCTGCGGCGCAGCATGGGTTTTTGCAGCGAAATCGGTGACATATAAAAACTTTAGGGCGATGAAGCTTATTCCTACTTAGAAGATCGGAATTAATTCTTCATCTTTCCCCGATGACCGGCCGCCAGCAAACATCGGACAGGACCGTCGCGATCCTGTTGGCGCTCCGATACGAACACCGTCCGCAGCGTCCTCGCCAGCGGCGCGGCGAAGCAGGTCCGGCTGACTCTCGCCTGTCCTGCCCCGATGGGGCGCAACTTCGCCGCCCTGATCCGTACGATCGACAGCCTCCAGCTCACCGACGATCACAAGGTAGCGACGTCGTCGGACAGGAAGCAGGGCGAGGATGTGGTCATCCTTCCTTCGCCGGGTGCGGGCGAGGCGAAGGCGCGCTTGCCGCAGGGCTGGCGCGAGGACGCACCCCGTCCGTCTGCTGTCGCGCAGCCGGTGCTTAGCAGGTGACCACGCCCCTCGCCTCGCCCGCCTTCGCGACGGAGATCGCCGGGGCGGTGTCCGCGCTGCGTGCCGCGCGCTCGGCGTGGCGGGAGCGCCAGGCGGGACGCTATCTCGTCTCGCGCTTCCCGGAGCCGGCACGCCTCGCCGAAGCGGTTGCCCATTTGTCGGCGGCGTTGTTTCCCGTCCGGCTCGGTGGCTTTGCGGGCGGGGCGGTGCGCGAGGACGACTTCGTCTCCGAAGCGCTCGGCCGGGCCTTCGCGATCCTGCGCGAACAGGTGGCGAGCGAGCTCGAATATTGGGGGAACGGATGCGGCCAGGCGTTCGACCCCGGGCAGCCCGACCTGATCGTCCGCCTGTTCGCGGCGGGGCTGGCCGATATTCGTCAACTTATCGACAGCGACGTCGAAGCAGCCTTCATCAGCGACCCGGCCGCACGCACTGTAGACGAGATTCTTGTCAGCTATCCGGGCGCTCTGGCGGTGCTGCACTACCGCATCGCCCACCCGCTGTTCGCGCTGGGCGCGCCGATCGTGGCGCGCGTGATTTCCGAGCTTGCCAATGCCCGCACCGGAATCGACATCCATCCAGGTGCCACGATCGGACCGAATTTTTTCATCGATCATGGCACCGGCGTCGTGATCGGCGAGACAGCGATCATCGGCCGGAACGTGCGGCTGTACCAGCATGTCACCCTGGGCGCGCGCGCGCCACTCGGGCTTGCGCGCCTCGGGCCGCGCGAACGCTTCGCGCGCCATCCGATCGTGGAGGACGATGTGACGATCTATGCCGGCGCGACAATTCTCGGCCGCGTAACCATCGGCCGCGGCGCAACCATCGGCGGAAATGTCTGGCTTCTCCGCGACGTGCCTCCCGGCAGCACCGTGGCGCAGCCGCAGGCGCAACTACTCGCCCCGGGGGCAGGCGACGCTTTGGCCCCGGAGCTGTGCTGATGCCTGCCCGGTGAGGCAGGCGGCAGCTTGCCGGACCGGCGCTGCCGTCCTCCGGCGATCGTCCACGCGTGCCCGTCGTCGGCGCCGAATGGCGGTAAGGGCCGTCCGCCAGGGGCGGCCCCTGGCTGGTCAGCGGGTGGTCGTCGTGGATGCCGTACCCGCGGTTGCAGGAGCCGGAGCAACTGGCGGCGCGGCGTGAATGGGCGCCGGAGCAGCGGCTGCAGCCGGCATTGCCACCGGCAAGGCCTCGGTGGTGTATGCCTTCAGTTCGCGGCCCTGCGGGATCCGCGCGCTCTTTCCGGTCACGAAGCCGGCGAAGACGCCGGCCAGGATCACACCCCCGACCGTGGCGACAGTATTGCCCTCGCCCTCCTGCCGATACTTGCCGGAAACGGGAATTCGGCGGCCGGCGAGGTCGAGGTAACGCAGCTCGATCTCCATCTTCCCCGACTTGCCGAACGCGCCCTTGCCGGTTTTCCCGGTCACCTCGCCGAATGCCGGCGTGCCGCGCGGGAGCACGATATAATCGCCGATGGTCACATCATGCGTCAGCGTGAGGCCGAACTTCTGGCCCACCTCGATGCGGCCGCCCTTGGTGGTCAGCTCTTCGTTCATGCTGAGGGTCAGTTCGGTGTTCGCAGGCAGCATGACCTGGCTGGTGGCAGCTGGCCGCTCGACGGCCTGAACTGGCAGCGGTGTTTCGGTCGCGCTCTGGGCGAGCGCCGGCACCGCAGTCGCAAACGTGCACGCCAGAGCGCTGGCAATTAGCCCCTTCATGGAATCCCCCCTTGTGTCGTGCTGCCCCCGCAGCTTGCTGTCGGCTAACACAGGGATGAATATATTCAATGTTCTTCTGTCGAACAGGACATGATCTGCAGTCCTTCTGTGGTGCCGCGTCAGAAAATAGAACAGTGCCGCGCAAGATCTGCAAATCCCCGATTGACACTTCGGGCGCGATTTCCGGAGATATCTGCCGGAATCGAAAGGGGGAAATGATGAAAAGGATCATGGCTTTTGCAGTCGCCGTCACGCTTGCGGGGACTGTCCATGCCCAGACGCTGGTCTCGGGTGCGCCGGTGCCGACGCACAGCTATGCCGAGGTCCAGGCGCTCAAGGTGCCTGTAGTCGACGGCGACGTCACCGATCGTCCCTACCGGGTCATCGGCGACATCGAGGCGGGCGTCCGAAAGGCGACCCTGTTCAGCAAGTCGCCCTCTCCGGAAAAGGTCTACCGCGAGCTCTGGGAGCGCGGAAAGAAGATGGGGGCCGATGCCGTCATAAACGCCTCATATGGAGAATCCCGCGTGACGGCGCTCAGCTGGGGATCGCGCAAGGCCAGGGGCAAGGCCATCAAATTCCTCACCGACGCCGAAATCGCGGCGCGCGATGCGGCAGCGCCTGCGGCGCCCGAGCAAGCTCCAGGCTCTGCGAACTGACAGCAACGCGGCTGCCGCAACAGGAAGCAGCACGGCCGCGATTTTCATGAGGTTGCCACACCGGCTGCGAAAATGGGGGCGCGCTTTTCAGCGCAAGGGGGGAACCCTTCCCGCTATGCCGGTGTGACGCCCTCTTGCTATCCACGCAAAGCCGGCGTGTCGAGGCAAGGAGTCCCGGCGGTCTGTCCCATTCTGCTGCGCCCGCGCAGCAGCTGCCGCCAGTCGCCCGCCACCAGCGAGCGCGCCGCGCGCAGCATACGCTTGATCCGCGAATGGAGATAATCCGAGGGAGCGTTCCACTCGCGCCCGGCGCATGCGGCGCCGAACAGCAGCATGGCAATCTCGCGCTGGCTCGCACCTGCATTGCTCGCGTCCCATGCGCGCAGCGTGAGGATCGCCCGCTCGACGCGCGGATGGCGCGGATAGAGCAGGCGCGGCATCCGCCCGAGGCGGTGGAAGGCCGCCAGGCGCCTGAGCGCCAGCAAGGGCGCGTCGATCCCCGCCGGTCCTTCCAGACGAAAACACAGCCGCACGGGCCCGGCGCGCAGCGTCCCGTGGCGAAGCTCGAGACGCAGATTGCGAAGCCCGTCGGTGAAGAGGACCTGTTCGCAATGGTCGGCGCCGCGAAGCAGCGCCGAGAAGCAGCCGGTCTCGAGCAGATCGCTACCGCCCTCTGCGCCGTCCACTGCGTCACAGGGCAGCACAAAGGGATCGGCGCTGCGCTCGAAAAAGATGCGCGCTTCGGTTGCCGGCAGCGACGAATCCTCGGCGAAAGAGCAGACCTCGCGACGGATCTGCGGGAACCGGCGGGAGGACGACCGACCGGCGGCCTCGCACCTCATCGCCCAGGCCACGGCCCTGGTAGGCGGGATCGCGCCGCAGCCATTCCCATGCCCAGCCCGTGGCATCGAGGTCGCGCATCCATGCATAGGCCCCGGCGTCGGTGCCGTCAGGAGTGTGGCCTGCCACTGCCAACCCCTCCCCATGGCGGAACACCCGTCGGGCCATGACCCGGCCCCGGGACGTAATTGCCGGGCATATGCGCGCTCCTTTCGACAGAAGCGCCCAAGGATCACAAATGCCGCAGCGTCGCCTTCCCCCGAAAAGGGGATGCCCCTTATTATGGTGCGCCGCACCATCTCTTGGAAATACTTCGTACAAGCGGCTATTTTATTCTTCCATCGGTAACGCCTTCTCGTCGGGACCATGAGAAGTCCGCGACGGCGGGCATTGCAGGACGGATCGCGGGCAAGGCGAACTGGGAAGCGTCCCCGCGCGCCGCGACGGTGTCATGCAGAAGCTGGCTTTGGCATTGGAGTTCGAGTCCCGGGCGAAACGCCTGAGGACCGCAGCGGAGCTGGAGCGCGCGCTTGCCGAGGCAAGCCGCGCCATGGGATTTCGCTATTTCGCGCTGGTGCATCATGTCGACACGCTCGAGGGACAGGGGCGCGCGCTGCGGATCCACAATTATCCGGAGAGCTTTTCCGCCTGGTTCGACGCGAACCGTTTCGCCCGGCTCGATCCCGTCCATCGCGCCTGTCACCAGACGAGCATGGGTTTCAGCTGGTCGACCGTGGCCGGCATGATCCGGCTGGGGCAGACCGACCTCGCGATCTTCCAGCGTGCGCGCGACGAGGGCATCGGCAATGGCTTCACCGTGCCGGCGCATGTTCCCGGCGAATCGCGCGGCTCCTGTTCGTTCGCGGTCGCCGGCGACGCAGAGGTGCCGCACGAATGGTTTCCGGTCGCGCAACTGATCGGCGTCGCCGCTTTCGAGGCCGCGCGTTGCCTCAACCGGAGCCGCCGCACGGCGATCGAAATCCCGCTGCGCCTGACCGAGCGCC
>DATLJJ010000077.1:0-5631 GCA_035538975.1 Sphingomonas sp.
CCCCGCCGAGCCGCGCTTGTTGACACCCCCGATCGGATTGCAGGTGATGATCGGGGAAGCCTCGGACAGGCCATAGCCCTCGACCACGGTCGCACCCGTCTTGCGCTCGAAGGCCAGCCGCACTTCCTCGGGCAACGGCGCGCCGCCGGAGATGCAGGCGCGGATCTGCGACAGGTCCACTCGCCGCTCGGCCGCCGCCTTGGCGATCGCGCCATAGATGGTCGGCACCGCAGGGAAATAATTGGGCCGCGTTCGCGCAATCGTCTTGAGCACCTGCTCGAGCTGGAAGCGCGGGAGCAGGATCATTTCGCTGCCCGTGCGGATACCGAAGCCGAGCACCGTGGTGAGCGCGAAGACATGGAACAGCGGCAGCACGCCCAGCACCCGGTCCTGCTCGGGATGGTCGCCGCCGGCATGCGTGAAAGTGGCGTCGGCGTTGGCGACCAGATTGGCATGGCTCAGCATCGCCGCCTTCGGCTCACCCGTCGTACCGCCGGTATATTGCAGCACGGCGATCGCATCGGGCGTCACTGCGACGGGGCGCGGCGTGCTTCCCCGTTTGAGCAGTTCGGCGAATGCCAGGTGCCGCGGGTCGTCGGGCACAGGTGCGATGTCGCGGCGCTTGAGCAGCCGATAGGCGATTGCCTTGAGCCGCGGCAGCGCGTCGGCGGTGGGACAGGTGATCACGTGCCGTACGCCCATCCGCTCCGCCACTGCCGAGACGCGGGCATGGATGTCGGGCAGATCGCAGGTCGCGATCACTTCCGCGCCCGAATCCTCGAGCAGATGGCTCAGCTCGCGCTCGACATAGAGCGGATTCACGTTGACGACGATGCCGCCGACCTTCAGCGTGGCGAGGTACAGCACGGGATAATAGGTGATGTTCGGCAGGCACAATGCGACTCGCGTGCCCGACACGACTCCCAAAGCCTGGAGCCCCGCCGCGGCGCGGTTCACCATCGCGGCGAGTTCGTCGTACCGCGTGATCCGCCCCATGAAATCGATCGCCGGCCACGCGCCGTGCCGGGCGACCGTGTCTGCAAACACGTCGGTCAGCAGCCTCGGCGGCGAGTGGAGTGGCTCACCTTCTGCCCGTGCCATCCGCATCTCGACATCCATCCTTCCAATTTTTGTGCGGCGCCCCGTTGCCCCTCCCGGCGTGCCGCCCTATACCGTTGACGTAAACGTCAGGTAGCGCACCTTTAGGTGATGCAGCAAGCCCTGACCTGGTTCGACTGAGAGGAAACGATGACCAATATCGTGATCGCGGGCTATGCCCGTTCGCCGTTCCACCTCGCCGGCAAGGGCGAGCTCGCCCGCGTCCGCCCCGACGATCTCGCCGCCCAGGTGATTCGCGGCCTGCTGGAGAAGACCGGAGTCGATCCGGCCGCGATCGAGGACATCATCCTTGGCTGCGCCTTCCCCGAGGGTGAACAGGGACTCAACGTCGCCCGGCTCGTCGGGTTGCTCGCGGACCTGCCGCTCTCGGTCGGCGGCATGACTGTCAACCGCTTCTGCGGCTCGTCGATGAGCGCGATCCACATCGCCGCGGGCCAGATCCAGATCGGCGCGGGCGATGCCTTCATCTGCGCGGGCCTCGAGTCGATGAGCCGTATCCCGATGGGCGGCTACAATCCCCTCCCCAACCCGGTGCTCGCGAAGAAGAGCGCGGCGTACATGGGCATGGGCGAGACGGCCGAGAACGTCGCCACCAAATACCAGATCACCCGCGCCGAGCAGGAAGCCTTCGCCGTGAAGAGCCAGCAGAAGGCCGGCGCCGCGCGTGCCGCAGGCAAGCTCACCGACGAGATCGTGCCCATCGCCACCAAAGCTGGCACGGTTTCCGAAGACGGCACCATCCGGCCTGAGACCACTGCCGAAGTGCTCGCCGGCCTGAAGCCCGCGTTCAGCCAGGAAGGTACCGTCACCGCCGGCACTTCCTCGCCGCTCACCGATGGCGCCAGCGCAGTGCTGGTGACTTCGGAAGAGTTCGCGAAGAAGCACGGCCTCAAGATCCTTGCCCGCATCAAGTCGGTCGCGATCTCGGGCTGCGAGCCCGAGACGATGGGCCTCGGCCCGATCGCCGCCTCGACCAAGGCGCTCGAGCGTGCGGGGCTCAAGGTCGGCGACCTCGACGTGGTCGAGATCAACGAAGCCTTCGCAAGCCAGGCGATCGCCTGCATCCGCGACCTGGGGCTGAAGGAAGAGACGATCAACCTCGACGGCGGCGCGCTCGCGATCGGCCACCCGCTCGGCGCGACCGGCGCGCGCATCGTCGGCAAGGCCGCAGCGCTGCTCGACCGCGAAGGCGGCAAATATGCGCTCGCCACCCAGTGCATCGGCGGCGGTCAGGGCATCGCCACGGTGCTGGAGCGCGCGTGATGACCGAGACCGTCAAAAAGGTTTGCGTGATCGGCGCCGGCGTGATGGGCGCCGGCATCGCCGCCCAGGTCGCCAATGCCGGCGTGCCGGTGCTGCTGCTCGACATCGTGCCGAAGGAAGGCAATGACCGCGACGCGATCGCCAGGGGCGCAGTCGCGAAGATGCTCAAGACCGATCCCGCGCCCTTCATGTCGAAGGCCGCGGCCAAGCTGGTCGAAACCGGCAATATCGACGACCATCTCGACCGCGTCGCCGAGTGCGACTGGATCGTCGAGGCGGTGGTCGAGCGGCTCGACATCAAGCAGTCGCTCTATGCCCGGCTCGAGACGCTCAAGCGCCCCGGCACCGCGGTCTCGTCGAACACTTCGACCATCCCGCTCGGTCATCTGGTCGAGGGCCGTTCGGGCCAGTTCAAGCGCGACTTCCTGGTCACCCACTTCTTCAATCCGCCGCGCTACATGCGGCTGATCGAGATCGTGCGCGGCCCGGACACCGACGCGGCTGTGGCGGGCAAGGTCGAGGATTTCGTCGACCGGATGATGGGCAAGCGCATCGTCCGCGCCAAGGACACGCCCGGCTTCATCGCCAACCGCATCGGCACCTATTGGCTCGCTGTCGCGATCAACGCGGCGATGGACCAGGGCCTCACCGTCGAGGAGGCCGACCAGATCGGCGGCCGGCCGATGGGCGTGCCCAAAACTGGAATCTTCGGCCTGGTCGACCTTGTCGGCGTCGACCTGATGCCTTTGCTCTCGAAGAGCCTGTCCTCGACGCTTCCGGCAGGCGATCCCTATTTCGATACCGTCCGGCCGATGCCGCTGGTCGACAAGATGATCGCGGAGGGCTTCACCGGTCGCAAGGGCAAGGGCGGCTTCTACCGCCTCGACAAGAAGCCCGACGGCACCCGTGCCAAGCTGTCGCTCGACCTCGCGACCGGCGAATACCGCCCCGAGCGCAAGCCCGAGTCCCTCCCCTCCTCCGCCGAGCGCGACCTCGCCACGCTGGTAAGCCTGCCGGGCAAGACGGGCATCTATGCCTGGACGATTCTCGGCAACGTCCTCTCCTATGCCGCCAAGCTGGTCGGCGAGGCCGCCGACGACATCGTCGCGATCGATGACGCGATGAAGCTCGGCTACAACTGGAAGTTCGGGCCCTTCGAGCTGATCGACCGGCTCGGGCCCGGCAAGCTCGCCGAGCGGCTTCGCGCCGAAGGCCGTGCGGTCCCGTCGATCCTCGACACCGCGGGCGACAAGCCCTTCTACCGGGTCGAGAACAGCAAGCGTCAGTATCTGACCGCCGCGGGCGAATATCGCGACGTGGTCCGCCCCGAGGGCGTGCTGCTGCTCGAGGACGTCAAGCTCGCGAGCCAGCCGCTGGCGAAGACCGCCTCCGCGGCGCTGTGGGACGTCGGCGACGGCGTTGCCTGCATCGAGTTCACCGGCAAGATGAACGCGCTCGACGAAGAAGTGATGAAACTCATCCAGCAGGCGATCCCGCTGGTGAAGGCGCAGTTCAAGGCGCTGGTCGTCTACAACGAAGGCTCGAACTTCTCGGCCGGCGCCAACCTCGGCCTCGCCATGTTCGCGGTGAACATCGCCGCATGGAGCGAGATCGACAAGCTCATCGCCGCCGGCCAGCAGGCTTACAAGGCACTCAAATACGCCCCCTTCCCAGTGGTCAGCGCACCTGCCGGCATGGCGCTCGGCGGCGGCTGCGAGATCCTGCTTCATTCGGACGCGATCCAGGCGCATGCCGAGAGCTACATCGGGCTGGTCGAAACCGGCGTCGGGCTGGTCCCCGGCTGGGGCGGCAACGGCGAACTGCTCGATCGCTACGCCAAGGCACCGATGATGCCCAAGGGTCCGATGCCGGCGCTCGCCAAGGTGTTCGAGATGATCTCGACCGCGCAGGTCTCCAAGTCGGCGGCCGAGGCGAAGGAAATGCTGTTCCTGCGCCCCAGCGACGGCATCACGATGAACCGCGATCGCCTGCTCGCCGACGCCAAGGCCAGGGCGCTCGCGCTGGTCGAGGGCTATGCCCCGCCCGAGAAGCCCGTCTTCCGCCTTGCGGGCGAAAGCGGCCGCACCGGGATCGCCGGGGTGGTCCACGACTTCCGCGCCAAGGGCATCGCGACGCCCTATGACGAAGTCGTCGCGGGCCGGCTCGCGAACGTGCTCACCGGCGGCGAGGCCGATCTGGTCGATTCCGTCACCGAGGAGCAGATCCTCAAGCTCGAACGTCAGGCTTTCATGGCCAGCGTCAAGGACAGCCGCACGCAGGCACGGGTCGAGCACATGCTCGAAACCGGCAAGCCGCTGCGCAACTGATCGGAAGAGAGTCATGCAAGTTTATCAGGCTCCCCTGCGCGACATGCGCTTCGTTCTCCACGAACTGTTCGACGAGAGCGAGTTCGGGGGTATCGAGGCGTTCGCGGAGTTCACCCCCGACCTCGTCGATGCCGTGCTCGATGAAGCCGCGCGCATGGCGCAGGAGGTTCTCCTCCCGCTCAACGCCAGCGGCGACATCGAGGGATGCACGCTCGAGAACGGCGTCGTCCGCACGCCCGCGGGCTTCAAGGCGGCCTATGAGCGGTTCCGCGAGGCCGGCTGGGCGGCGCTCGCCTCCGATCCCGAATGGGGTGGCCAAGGTCTGCCGGAGAGCGTCAACAAGCTCGTCGAGGAAATGATCTGCGCGTCGAACCTGTCGTTCAGCCTCTACCCGGGACTGACGCACGGTGCGACGACCGCCATCGAAGGGCACGGCTCGGAGGACCTCAAGCGCGCCTGGCTGCCGAAGATGGTGAGCGGCGAATGGTCGGGCACCATGTGCCTCACCGAAGCGCATTGCGGCACCGATCTCGGTCTGCTCCGCACCAGGGCGGTGCCGCAGGGCGACGGCAGCTACAGGATCAGCGGCTCGAAGATCTTCATCTCGGCCGGCGACCATGACCTGACAGACAATGTCGTGCACCTCGTCCTCGCGCGTCTCCCCGATGCGCCCGCGGGCGTACGGGGGATCAGCCTGTTCCTCGTTCCCAAGTTCCTGCCGAAGGACGACGGCACGCCGGGACCGCGCAATGGCGTGTCGGTCGCGGGTATCGAGCACAAGATGGGCCTCAAGGCCTCGGCCACCTGCCAGCTCGCCTTCGACGATGCCACGGGCTGGCTCGTCGGCGAACCCAACAAGGGCCTCGCGGCGATGTTCACGATGATGAACACCGAGCGCGTCTCGGTGGGCATCCAGGGGCTC
>DATLJJ010000078.1:0-6384 GCA_035538975.1 Sphingomonas sp.
CTCCGCGCTCCACCGCCGGTGGGTGTAATGCGCAATGGTCCGATCCGACGGCGCGTCCGCCGCAGTGCCAGGCTGGGGCAGGAGCATCGCCGCGACGAGAAGCACCCTGATCAGCTGCATTACCCTTGTGCAAATCCCCGCCGGCGTTTCGCCGCGCGTCAGGTCCATGCGTCGGCAGCGGACGTCATGCTACCCCCCTTTGGGGGATCGGAACATCCCCGTACCGAAGGCTGGCGGCGAGGGTGCGACGGTCTATCGCGGCGCCATGGCAAAGGTGATCCTCCGCTATCCCGACGGTTCCCAGGGTGTCGCACTGTTGCTGCTGCGGCTCTCGCTGGCGGTGATCGCCTTCCCATCGCTTGCCCGCTCATGGCCGGCGTCCGCAAATTGGTGGCCCGTGGCGATACCCGCAGCTGCACTCGGCCTCGCCCTGGCAGCGGGTTTCGGCACGCGCGCGGCGGCACTGCTCCTGACCGCCACGCTGGTCGCGGGGCTGGTGAGTGCCGAGGCGGCGCTGGCGCCCTTCCTGGCTGCCTCCTCGGGAAGCGCCGCGTCGCTCGCGCTGCTCGGGCCGGGGCATATTCGATCGACGCGCATCGTTTCGGGCGCCGGGTCATCCGGGTCGACGCCGCATCCCCGAAACGGGGGAGCGGGGGATAACTGCCTTCGGGATTCCGCAGCCGCGAATCCCGTGAAAGGATCGCGCGTCTCCAGCCGCAACAGCCGGGAGGTCCATCATGAGCGAGGGATTGCAGTCGAGCGCCGATGGGCATGCGCCGTCGGGTGCAGGGATCGCCGTCGGCCATGACCGCCCGCTGGTCCTGATCGTCGACGACGATGTTGCGGTGCGGACCTCGATCGAGGAGCTGATGCTCTCGGTCGGGATCGACGCGATCGGCTTCGGCTCGACGCGCGCGCTGCTCGACGCGGAGTTCCCCGACCGGCCCGGCTGCCTGGTGCTCGATGTGCGGATGCCCGGATCGAGCGGGCTCGACCTGCAGCAGCACCTTGCCGCGACGGGCAACGGCAAGCCGATCGTGTTCCTCACCGGCTACGGCGACATCCCGATGACGGTACAGGCGATGAAGGCGGGTGCCGTCGATTTCCTGACCAAGCCCGTCCGCGACCAGTCGCTGCTCGACGCAGTAACCGGAGCGATCGAGCGCGACCTGATGCAGCGCGCCGAGGGACGGCTGATCCGGCAGCAGGCGAGCCGCCATGCAACGCTGACCGCGCGCGAACGCCAGGTGCTGCGGCAGGTGGTGCAGGGCCGGCTCAACAAGCAGATCGCCTATGATCTCGGCATCAGCGAAGTGACGGTGAAGCTCCATCGCAGCAGCGTGATGCGCAAGATGTCGGCCTCGACCGTCGGCGAGCTCATCCGCGCCTGGGACCTGCTGCCCGCGGCGCTGCGCCACGAGGCGACCTAGACCATGGTATGGTTACGATCTGCCCTAATTTCAGCGACATCCGGGGAAGGCGGCATCGGCTGCATCGTAAAGGACCCTGGCCTTGCCCAAACCGTCGGTGATCGCGATCGTGGATGACGACGAAGCCGTGCGCGAGGCGCTTTTCGACCTGCTCCAGGTCGAGGGAATGGCGGCGCGTATCTTCGACCGGCCCGCGGCATTGCTGGCGGAGATTGGGCGAAGCGATTTCGGCTGCGTGGTCACCGATGTATGCATGCCCGGATTCGACGGGCTCGAGCTGCAACGGCGGCTGCGCGCGTCGGGATTCACGCTTCCACTGATCTTCATCACTTCGATCGAGGACGAGGCGCTGCGAGACCGTGCCATGCGCGAGGGTGCGGTCGCCTGGTTCACCAAGCCCGTGCCGGACGCCGCGCTGCTCGCCACGCTTCGCTCGGTCCTGGGAAGCTGAGATGGGATCCGACGAGCCCGACGGCCCGGTCATCGACGAGCAAGCGCTAGGGTCGCTGCGGGAAAGCGAGGCGCGCTACCGCTCGCTCATCCATCATCTGCCCTGTGCGCTGATCCTCGTCGATTCCCGCGCGATGCTCGCGATCTTCGACGCGCTGCGCGGCGCCGGCGTCAGCGACATAGGGCCCCATCTCGACGACCATCCCGACCTTCCGCACCATTCGCGCGCGATCGTCCGCGTGACCGACGCCAACCGCAGCGCGGTGGAGCTGTTCGCGGCGGAAAGCGCGGAGCGGCTGATCGGGCCGGTGGATTATGTCTTTGCCGCTTCGCCCGACAGCGCGAAGCGCGTGATCACCGCGCATTTCGAGGGGCGGCGAAACCATAGCGAGGTCATGAAGCTGCGGACCTTCGACGGACAGCTGCGCGACGTGCAGCTCTCGGTCACCTATCCGACGCCCCCGGAACGGCTCGACGTGACCCTCCTCATGTTCGAGGATGTCACCGAGCGGCTTCGCACCGAGGGGCAGCTGCGCCAGCTCCAGGCCGATTATAGCCGCGCCGCGCGGATCGCGACGCTGGGCGAGCTGGCCAGCTCGATCGCGCACGAAGTCAACCAGCCGCTTTCGGCGATCGCGATGAACGCCGAGACCAGCCTGCGCTGGCTCGCGCGCGACGAGCCCAATCTGGCCAAGGTGCGCGAGCTGATCGCGCGTGTCGCCGAGAGCGCGCATCATGCCAGCGAGATCGTCCAGCGCATCCGGGGCATGGCGGCGCCGCGCCCGCCCGAATCGGTCGTCCTCGATCTCAATCGCGTCGTCGAGGAAGCGCTGCTCTTCGTCTGCCACGACGTCGAATCGCGCGGGATCCTGCTGACGGTGCGCTTCGACATCGGCTTGCCGAAGGTACTGGGGGATCGCGTCCAGCTCCAGCAGGTGATCGTCAACCTGTTGATCAACGGGCTCCAGGCGCAGGCGGGCAAAGGCGTGGGGGAGGGGCGGATCGCGCTCGCAACGGCGAAGAATCCCGACGGGACGGTGCGCTTCTCGATCCGCGACGACGGGCCGGGGATCGCGGAGGAAAATCTGGACCGCGTGTTCGACGGCTTCTTCACCACCAAGATGGACGGCATGGGGATCGGCCTGGCGGTGTGCCAGTCGATCATCGTGGCGCATCGCGGCACGATCAGCGCGGCCAACGATCCCGAGGGTGGCGCGCTCTTCGAGTTCACGCTGCCGGCGGCGCCGGGCGCCTGATTTCCGCCCGGCGGTCTCCTGGGGGACCGCCGGGCGGAGCGGGGGTCAGCTGCGCAGGAAGGCGAGCAGATCGGCGTTGAACCGCTCGGCATGCGTCGCGGTGAGGCCGTGCGGCAGGCCGGGGTAGAAGATCGTCCGGGCATTCGGGAGGATTTTGGCCGACTTGTGCGCCGAGTCCGCGATCGGCACGATCTGGTCGTCCTCGCCATGGACCACCAGCGTCGGCACGTCGAACTTCTTCAGGTCCTCGGTGAAGTCGGTCTCCGAGAATGCCTTGATGCAGTCATGGGCGTTCTTGAGCCCCGCCTGCATCGACAGCAGCCAGAATTCGTCGAGCAGGCTCTGGGGGACGTTCGCGCCCGGGCGATTGGCGCCGAAGAAGGGGATGGCGAAATCGCGGTAGAATTGCGCGCGGTTGGCGAGGATGTCGCGACGAAGCCCGTCGAACGCGTCCATCGGCAGGCCCTCTGGATTGGCCTCGCTGCGCAGCATTACCGGCGGCACCGCGCCCAGCAGCACCGCCTTGCCGACGCGGCCGGTGCCGTGCCGCCCGATGTAGCGCGCGACCTCGCCGCCGCCGGTGGAATGGCCGACCATGGTGATATCGCGCACGTCGAGCGCGTCGAACAGCGTGGCGAGATCGTCGGCATAGCCGTCCATGTCGTTGCGGGTCGAAGTCTGGGCCGACTTGCCATGGCCGCGGCGATCATGCGCGATGCAGCGATAACCCCGCTCGGCGAGAAACTGCATCTGGATGCCCCAGGCATCCGAATTGAGCGGCCAGCCGTGCGAGAAGGTGACGACCGGGCCTTCGCCCCAATCCTTGTAGTAAATTTCATGTCCGTCGCTGGTGGTGATGGTGGGCACGGATATTCTCCTCCGAGCGCCGCGCAAGCCCGCCGCGGGCCGCTTTCCGGCAGGCGCATGGACTAGGGTGGTCCTCCACACCGATCGATCGGACCAAGGAACCGGGCGGCTATTCCCCCGGCCGATGCCCGCCTCGCCCGAGGACGGGCAGGGCCGGCGCTGCGCTGGAGTCGGCGGCTTCGCATCGCAGGCGGGCGTGCGGACCCTGCACCAAGGGCTAGGGTCCGCTGCCGAAAGGCCAGTGCCGCGCATTCCCCGGCACGATGGTGGCCCGCACTCTGATCCGCCACCCTTTGCCCGTCCCGAGATGCCCCTGCGGCGTCCCGAAAGCAGCGAGGTGAAGCATGAAGATCGTGGTTGTCGGCGGAACCGGGCTCATCGGCTCCAAAGTGGTCGCATCGCTGGCGCGCGCCGGGCACGACGTGCTCGCCGCGGCGCCGAACACGGGCGTGAACACGCTCACCGGCGAGGGCCTCGACAAGGCGCTGGATGGCGCGCAGGTGATTGTCGACGTCTCGAACTCGCCTTCGTTCGAGGACGGGCCGGCGATGGACTTCTTCCAGACTGCGGGTCGCAACATCGCGGCGGCCGAACGGGCTGCGGGCGTGCGCCATCACGTCGCCCTTTCCGTGGTTGGCACCGAGCGGCTGCAGGACAGCGGCTATTTCCGTGCGAAGCTGGCGCAGGAGCAGCTGATCGCGGCGTCGCCCACGCCGTGGACGCTCGTGCGCGCCACGCAGTTCTTCGAGTTCCTCCGCGGCATCGCCCAGTCGGCGACAGACGGCGACACCGTCCGCCTGTCCCCGGCGCGCTTCCAGCCGATGGCGGCGCAGGACGTCGCCGCCGCTGTGACCGAGGCGGCGCTCGCCGCACCCGTCAACGCCGTCGTGGAAGTCGCAGGACCCGAGGTTTTCCGCATCGACGCGCTGGTCGCGCGCGTGCTCGCTCATGACAAGGACCCGCGGCGCGTGATCACGGATCCCGAGGCACGCTATTTCGGCGTGCGGCTCGAAGACGCCGCGCTGATGCCCGGTCCAGCCGCCCGGCTGGGCTCCACCGGCTTCGACTGGTGGCTCGCCAACGTCCCGCCGCCGCCCGCGCGATGAGCGGCGGCGATGGAGCGGTGCTGCATCGTCGGGGCGATGATCCTGGGCCTGGCCGCGCTGGCGAACGGCGTGTCGATGCTCGTCTCGCCGGCGGACTGGCACGGGTTGGGCCAACATTCGGCCCGCTACATCGGCATCGTCTTGCTGCTGCTTGGCGTCACTTTCCTGACCGGCGCACCCCCGACGCTCCACGCCGTCGCCGACGGCCGATCCCGTTCAACCAAGGAGAAAGTCAATGACCCCACGCATGAACATCTTCCAGGTCGCCCCCGCGGGCACCAAGGCGATGCTGGCCGTCGAGGCGAGCATCGAGGCCAGCGGGCTCGAGCACGGCCTGCTCGAGCTGGTCCGGCTGCGCGCCTCGCAGATCAACGGCTGCGCTTTCTGCATCTACATGCACAGCAAGGATGCCCTGAAGGCCGGCGAAAGCGACATGCGCATCCATCTGCTCGACGGCTGGCGGGATTCGCCGGCGTTCAGCGATCGCGAACGCGCCGCGCTCAACTGGACAGAGTCGCTCACCCGTGTCGGCAAGACCCATGCTCCGGACGCCGATTATGCGCTGCTCCAGAGCCAGTTCAACGAGAGCGAGATCGCCTGGCTGACGCTGACGATCGGCGCGATCAACCTGTGGAACCGCGTGCAGATCGGCCTTCGCGCCGTCCACCCGGTCGAAGCTCCCGCCGCGGCCGCCGCCTGAACCAACCCTTCGAAGGGAGGATATCGTGAACCCTGCCCAGGCGCCTGCCGCGCACCGATCCGAAATCCTCCCTCCGATTGGCGGGGAGGCCGCTCCCGAGCCGGCTGATGCCTCCGCCATCGCCACCGCCGGCGTCCTCCATGATCTCGGCAATCTGATCCAGATCACTGCATCGGCGATCAACATCCTGGCGCACACGCCCGACATGCCCGCTACCCACACTGGGCCGATCCTGCATCGGGCGCGGACCGCGCTGGATCATGCCGGGGCGATCGTGCGGCAGAACATCGGCCGCATTCGCGAGCAAGCAGAGAGGCGGTCGCCGCGCAGCGACGTCGTCGACTGCCTGGCGGATGTCGCCGCGCTCGTCGCTGTGATGGACGAACCCACGCCCAGGCTCGAATTGGTGGTCGAGCCCGAGCTTCCGGCCATCGCCTGCGATCCGGTCGCATTGCGTCGCGCCTTGCTCAACCTGATCTTCAACGCCCGCGACGCCATGCGCGGGGAAGGTCTGGTGCAGATCGCCGCGCGGGCGGCCGCGCCGATGGTCGAGTTTCGCGTCACCGACAACGGCA
>DATLJJ010000079.1:0-1571 GCA_035538975.1 Sphingomonas sp.
CGGTGGAGGCCAGGACCAGCCCGACCGTCAAGGCGACCTCCCTCGATCGGATCATCGCGCTGAAGCCGTCCTCGTGAAGCAGCGAAACAATGGCCGCCATGACGACGAGATAGAAAAGTGCTCCCACACCGCTCCAGGACGCGAAATTGCGCCATCTCGGCGCGAGCCTGTCCTTTGCCATGGCCATCATTCCTCTTCCGGTTCCCAGTGGTCGACGAACAGATCGGGTACGGCGACGCCGAACAGCTTCGCCATGCGCAGGGCGAGCGGCAGGCTGGGATCATATTTGTCGGTCTCGACCGCATTGATCGTCTGCCGCGACACGCCGAGGCGGCGGGCAAGCTCGCCCTGGCTCCAGCCGCGGCCCTCGCGCATCGGTTTCAACCGGTTCTCCAACGCACCCTCCTGGCTGTAAAGAGCTCTTTACAGAACGATGGCAGACATGTCAATAACTCTTTACAGGCGCAGAAGGCGGCCGGTGAATGCCGCGCGGGAGACAGCCGGCTCCGCCAGGCGCGTCAGCGCGCCAGGGGCAACGCAGTTGTCCGTAGAGGCGCGATGGGTTCCCTGGTGCGGGCCCGGCGGCATGGTGGGCAACCGGAACTGCCGGAACGAATGACGGCTCGCGGGATCGCCGGTCGGCGCCGGATGACCGCAATTGGGGCGCGTTTCCGACATCCGAACCGATGATCCATGCAAACTCGCCGTCGCCGTCGCGCCTTCACGTGCCGATCAAAACCCGACCTTTCCGCGCTCGGGTCGCCATCCCCCCTCTCGTCGGAGGCGCTCGACGATGTCATCCGCCGTCTCGGCGGGGGCGTGGCGGAGCTGGCGCCGGACGGCCGCGAAGTCTCCGGGGGTGAGGTTAGTGAGTTCCACCAGCGACGCGGGTGCCGCAGTTCCGAAGTAGCGCTGAAAGGCCTTGGCCGCTCGCTCGGCGCCGAGTGTCGCCAGGTTGATCTTGAACACGAAGCGCCGCAGCGCCGCCGGATCAAGGCGATGGGGATGGTTGGTCGCTGCGATCACGGGCAACGGATGGCGATCAAGCCAGGTGAGCATCTCGTTCACCTGTCCCGCCTCCCATGTGTGCGTGGCGCTTGCCCGGTCGAATAGAAGCGAATCGACTTCATCGAACAGCAGTACATGGCCTCGCTCGCGTGCCTCGGAGAATGCGTCCGCGATCGCCGCCTCGGTACCGCCGACCCAGCGCGAGAGGAGATCAGAAGCGCGCTTCACGACCAATGGGCGATCGATGGCACGGGCCAGATGATGCGCGAGCGCAGTCTTGCCGGTGCCGGGCGGACCGGTCAGGAGCAGGGAGACGTCGTCGCCACCCGCCGAGGCAAGCCGCTCGGCGAGCGGCAGCAAGGGCAGATCTGTCTCGAAGAGATCGAGGTCTACATCGGCCCCGATCTCGAGCGGCAGTTCCGATCCGCGCAGCGCCCGTACGAGTGCGGCGGCCGGCGCCGCACCGCCGTCCGCCTCGCCGGCCAGCCGGGCTGCGCGCGCTGCGACGCGCAACACGGTTGCGGCCTCCGGGGCTCGGTCGAGCAGCGATTCGACGCTCGCGT
>DATLJJ010000080.1:0-3548 GCA_035538975.1 Sphingomonas sp.
GTTGCGCGCCGGGCCGCCGTAGAGCCCCGAATGGAGGTCGCGCGAGGGCCCGCGCACCGTCACCTGGCCGCCGGCCATGCCGCGCAGACCGATGGTGATGCCCGGCGTCCCGGTGTCCCACATCGATGTGTCGCAGATCAGCGCGAAATCGGCCTTAAGCTCTTCGGCATTGGCGTGGAGGAAAGGCTCGAGGCTCTCCGAGCCCGATTCCTCTTCGCCTTCGAACAGGATGGTGACCCGGCACGGAAGCTTGCCCTCGGCCTGCTTCCACGCGCGGCATGCCTCGATGAAGGTACGCAGCTGGCCCTTGTCGTCCGAAGCCCCGCGCCCGACGATCGCCTTGCTGCCGTCGTCGCGCGTCTCGAGCACGGGGTCGAACGGGTCGCGCCGCCACAGCGACAGCGGATCGACGGGCTGGACGTCGTAATGGCCATAGAAGAGCACGTGCGGCCCTTCGCCCTCATGATGCGCCACCACCATCGGATGGCCGGGCGTGGGCGCGACTCGCGCGGCGAAGCCCAGTTCGCTTAGCTCGTCGGCGAGCAGTTGCGCCGCCTGGCGGCATTGCTCGGCATAGGCGGGGTCCGTCGAGATCGAGGGCACGCGCATCAGCGCGAAGAGGCGATCGAGGCTCTGGTCGAGGTTGCGCTCTGCATGGTCGAGCGCCGAAGTGGAGTCGGTCATGGGGAAGCGCTACGCCCGTGGCCGCGCGGGGGCAAGGGAAGGGCGGCGACACTGTGCCGGGTGCGGCGAACCGAACGATTACGCTCGATAAGGCGTTGGGCATGGTGTAGGAGAAACGAAGAACGGGGCAGGGTGTGCGGGGCCTGCCGGTGAGAGGATCGGATGCCCGAAGGATCGACAGGGCCGCTGAGCTCGGAGGCGCCGCTGGTAGCCGCGCCGCAGGAGACGATCGTCACCGATCGCCCCGAACGAGCGCACGACTTCCCCGCCTTTCCGGTAAGCGCCGCCGAACGCAGCATTGAAACCGTATCGCGATTCGCCGGGCCGCTGGTCTTTTTCGTCGCGTTGGGCGGAATCGTCTGGCTGTTCGTCAAATAGCTGATTTTGTGAAGGTTCCGCCGCAAAGGCGCGAAATTGGCCTGAAAAATGCCTTGAGTCGCGCGGGCTGCAGGACGGCCCGCGTCGCTTCGGCGAATCTCTCCTCAGGCACGGATCGTCCCGAATTGCCGTGATTTGCCGCCCCGGCGGGTTGCCTTCTACCTGCCTGCTGTGCCCTGTTGCATCGCAGCAAGCCCTCGCGTTTCCCGCAAGGAGCTGCTGGCCCATGTACGGGTGTGTTCTTGCGTCAGGGAGTGACGGGTGTCGCATGTCCAGGATTGACTTGGCGATCCGTGGTTATCCGAGTCGTACGCCGTTCGCGGCGGCGGCGAGGCGCAATGCGAAGATTTGGCTCTGCCTCACGCTGATTGCCGCCGATGCGCTGGCGCTGCTGGCGGGCTTTGCAGTGGGCCTTCAGGTCGAGCAGCCCGGCAGCGTCTCGACCAGTGCGCTGACCTCGCTGGCCGGCGTGCTTCTCGTCCATGCCGGCATCGCATTTCAGAACCAGGCGTACAGCACCAAATGCCTCACCAGCGGCACTACCAGCGTGCGTCAGGCGCTGCTGTCGCTGGCGGGGACTATGCTGTTGTTCCTGCTCGTCGTCTTCTCGCTCAAGGTAACCGGTCGACTGCCGCGCTTCGCGCTGTCGCTCGGAATCCTGTCGACGGTCGCGCTGGTGATCAGTCAGCGGCTGCTGGTCTGTCACCTCGTCCAGCGCAGCTGCGGCGGCCGGCTGCATGCCGAACTGGTGATCGTCGACGGCGGCAACGTGCCCGATCACTGCCTGGGCAGCGACATCATCGACGCGCGCACCGCTTCGCTGCGCTCGGATCTCGACGACCCCTATATGCTCAACCGGCTGGGTACGGTGCTGCGCGACTATGACCGGGTGGTCATCTGCTGCGCGCCCGAGCGCAAGGGCGAATGGGCGCAGGTGCTCAAGGGCGCCAACATCCAGGGCGAGATCATCGTCCCCGAGCTCGGCGAGCTCGGCCCGCTCGCGATCCACCAGCTGAGCGGCGTTACCACCGTCGTCGTCTCGCGCGGTCCCCTCAACCTTGCCGATCGCGCCAAGAAGCGCGCGCTCGATATTGCGCTCACCGTGCCGGTGCTGATCATCCTGCTGCCGCTGCTGTTCGCGGTGGCGATCGCGATCCGGCTCGATTCGCAGGGCCCGATCTTCTTCCGCCAGGAGCGGATGGGCCGCGGCAATCGCATCTTCCATATCCTCAAGTTCCGCTCGATGCGGGTCGAGACCAGCGACTCGGACGGTACGCGCTCGGCGAGCCGCGACGACGACCGGATCACCCGCGTCGGCAGCTTCATCCGCAAGACGAGCATCGACGAGCTGCCCCAGCTCATCAACGTGCTGCTAGGCGACATGAGTCTCGTCGGCCCGCGCCCGCACGCGCTCGGCTCGCGCGCGGGCAACGAGCTCTTCTGGCGCGTCGACCGGCAATATTGGCACCGCCACGCGCTCAAGCCGGGCATCACCGGGCTCGCGCAGATCCGTGGCTTCCGCGGTGCGACCGAGCACCGCAGCGACATCGTCAACCGGCTCGAATCGGACCTCGAGTATCTGCAGGGCTGGAGCCTGCTTCGCGACGTCGGCATTCTGGCGCGTACGGCGCAGGTGCTGGTCCACAAGAACGCTTATTGAGCGGGGAGCTCCGCCGCGGCCGGGCCGTACGCAACGGCCCGTCGCGGCGCTAAGTTTTTGTAAACCATTTGGGGACAGAGCTGCCGTCTGGGCTATCAGGGTCTCGGAACGGTGGCGAAAAATCTGACGGCAGCACGGGACGCAGAGGCGCGTTCGATCGATTCGGCGCAGGCGGAGCCTTGGCTCATTGCCGCGGAGTGGCGCGAGCCCTTGGCCGAGCGCATGATCCAGGCCGGATCGCGCCTCGCGGGCGTGGTGGCCTTTTTCGCGGCGCTCGGCGCGACTGGATATTGGCTGCTGGGCTGAAGCCCGGCGCAACGGTTCACCGCCCTTCCCGGGCAGTTCGTGGCGGCCGCGCAACAAGCCGTGCCGTGCACGCGACCAACCGTGGCCGCCCCGGTGGGCATCTACCCCCTTAGGCTCTAGCATGACCGAATTGCTGCACTGCAATGAGGTCGTGAGCGCGTGCTTTGCTCAGACGCCAGAGTATCAGGCGAAGAATCTTTCGCAGGCGCAGAAGGACGGGGAGTGTTGTCTCCCTGCACTTTTGCTGCGCTGCACTATTGGTTGGTGACCGGGCTGCTGCTTGCCGCGGCGCCCGCGGCGCATGCGCAGGAGCAGCCGCCCGCGCCGCCGCAGCCTCAGCAATCCGAGCAGCCCCAGAAGCCGGAGACCGCAGGTCGGGCGCGGCCGGTGGGGCCGGGGGCCGATCAGGGGCTGCACGTCGATGCGTCGCTTTCGGTCGTCTATGACGACAATGTCTATCGCGTCGATTCGCGTGCCGAAGACCCGGTCGACGACCTCATCGTCACGCCGACGGTGGAGG
>DATLJJ010000081.1:0-2699 GCA_035538975.1 Sphingomonas sp.
TGCCAGCTGGCGTAAATCCGTAACTCCCCCTCCCGCTAGCGGGAGGGGGCTGGGGGGCGGGCGCTCGCCCTCCATATAGTTCATCGCTCGCGGATAGCGGGCGCCCACCCCCGGCCCCTCCCGCAAGCAGGAGGGGAGGAGCATGGAAATGACCAATCCCTTCGACTTGAGCGGCAAGGTCGCCGTGATCACCGGCGCGAACACCGGCATTGGCCAGGGCATCGCGCTCGCGCTCGCCGCCGCGGGTGCGGATATCGCCGCTGTCGGCCGCACGCCGGCTGAGGAAACCGTCGAAAAGGCGCGCGCGCTCGGCCGCAAGGCGGAGATCGTGTCGGCCGACCTTTCCACGATCGAGCCTGTGGGCAGGGTTGTGGACGAGGTTGTGGAAAAGCTCGGCGGGCTCGACATCCTGGTCAACAACGCGGGCATCATCCGCCGCAACGACAGCCTCGACTTCAGCGAAGAGGATTGGGATGCGGTGATCGACACCAATCTCAAGTCGGTCTTTTTCCTTTGCCAGGCTGCCGCGCGTCATATGGTGGCCAATGGCGGGGGCAAGATCATCAACATCGCGTCCATGCTGAGCTTCCAGGGCGGCATCCGCGTTCCGAGCTACACGGCGTCCAAGTCGGGCATTGCGGGGCTCACCAAGCTGCTCGCCTGCGAATGGGCGGCCAAGGGCATCAACGTCAACGCGATCGCGCCCGGCTACATCGCCACCAACAACACCGCCGCGCTGCAGGCCGACGAGACGCGCAACCGCCAGATCATGGAGCGCATCCCCGCCGGCCGCTGGGGTGATCCGGGCGATCTGGGGGGCGCCGCGGTGTTCCTTGCCTCCTCGGCTGCGGACTATGTGCAGGGCCATGTGCTGGCCGTCGACGGCGGGTGGCTGGCGCGATGACGATTGCCTTCTTCGGCGAGCTGATGCTGCGGCTCTCGCCTCCGGGGCGCGAGTTGCTGCTCCAGACACCTGCATTGCAGGTGAACGTCGGCGGCGCCGAAGCCAATGTCGCCACCGGTCTTGCGTGCCTCGGGCACAAAGTCCGGATGGTGAGCGCCGTTGCCGACAACCCGCTCGGCGCCGCGGTGATCGGCGAGCTGCGCCGCCGCGGCGTGGACACTTCCACCGTGACCGTGGAGCCCGGCCGGCTCGGACTCTATTTCCTGACGCCGGGTGCAGGCCTGCGCGCATCCGAGGTCGTCTATGACCGGGCGCATTCGGTGTTCGCCGATCGCGCCGCCGATGCGTGGGACTGGGATGCCGCGCTCGAGGGCGCAACCCGGCTGCACCTTTCGGGCATCACCCCCGCGCTCGGACCGAACACCGCCGCGGCCGCGATCGCGGCCGCCGAGGCCGCCAGTGTGCGCGGCATTCCCGTCTCGTTCGACGGCAACTATCGCGCCAAGCTGTGGGAAGCCTGGGACAGCGATCCGCGCGGGGTGCTCACCCAGCTGATCGGTCACGCCGACGTCCTTTTCGGCAATCACCGTGACGTCTCGCTGCTGCTCGGCAAAAATTTCTCGGGCGAAGGCGCGGACCGGCGGCGCGAGGCTGCCGAGGCGGCGTTCGCGGCCTTCCCGAAGCTTCAGCTCATCGCCTCCACGGCGCGTCATGTGCAGGACGCCGATAGCCACCGCATCGCCGCGCGCGTCGACACGCGCGCGGGCGGGCACCAGACCGATGAAGTGCTGGTCGCGGGCATTGTCGACCGGATCGGCGCGGGCGATGCCTTCGCCGCCGGCGTGCTCCACGGTCTGATCGAGGGGGGCGACGCCAAAGCCGCGGCCGAATCGGGGCTGGCGCTGACGGCGCTCAAGCACTCGTTGCCGGGCGACGCGAGCCTGTTCACGCGTGCGGATCTTGCCGCATTCGATGCCGGCGGAATGGACGTTCGGCGCTAAATCCCTGTAGCGGGCCAAGTTATTCACCGGGCGCGGTACGTCCCGCCGCGCCCGGTAGCCGTGTTTTGCGAATTCGCGATATGGCGTTACGCTATCCCCGGGCAAAATATCTGCCGGTGACTTGGGGAGGTGCCGATGGAGAGCAACGGGATAGTCGCGCGGGCGAAGAACATTCTCCTGCAACCGAAACCCGAATGGGAACGTGTCGATGCCGAGCCGGCCACGATCGGTTCGATCTATCGCAACTATGTGCTGATACTTGCGGCAATCCCGGCGGTGGCAGGACTGGTGGGATCGCTTGCATTCGGCTGGTCTGCATTCGGTATCACCTATCGGCCCTCGGTGATGGGCGCGGTGTCGGGCGCGGTGGTTCAATATGTGCTGGCGCTGGCATCGGTCGCGATCATCGCGTGGATCATCGACGCACTGGCGCCGACCTTCTCCGCCACACCCAATCGGGTGCAGGCGTTCAAGGTCGCCGCCTATTCCGCCACCGCAAGCTGGGTGGCGGGCATCTTCGGCCTGCTCCCGCCGATCGCATGGCTCTCGATTTTGGGGCTCTACAGCCTGTATCTCCTCTATCTTGGACTTCCACGCCTAATGAAGGTGCCGGCCGAGAAGACCATGCCGTACCTCGCAGCCGTAATCATCGTCGCGGTGGTGGTGACGCTGGTGCTGGGTCTGCTCGTCGGGCCGGCGTCGCGCATCTTCCAACCGGCGGCGCTGGCTGAAGGGACGGTCTCGGGCAGCGTGTCGGTGCCCGGCGTTGGCTCGGTCGACCTCGGCAAGCTGGA
>DATLJJ010000082.1:0-8931 GCA_035538975.1 Sphingomonas sp.
GTCGAACAGCGCAAGGTTGAGCTGGCCGAACGGGGCAAGGCTGCGGAAGTCAGCGGGCGGCACCCAGACGCGGTCGGTGGCGATCAGCCGCTGCTCGGTCGAATCCCACAACGCGTCGAAGCCGGCGATCGCGGTCAGCGCCTCGAAACCGGGGATCGCGCGCTCATAGCTGATCTTGCCGCCATATTTGCGCGAGCGGTTCTCGGACTGGTCGAACAGCGTGCCGACCGGTGCTATCGTGGGATCCTGGAAGGTCGCGATCGGCGCGAGTTCCCCGCCGAACGTGTCGTGCGTGCGGTTCCAGAAGATCTGGCTGACGAAGTTGCCGCCCCACAAATTGGTGTCGGTGAGCGACAGCGCGACGCTCTCGGTCCGGCCGGCCGCGGGTTCACCCGGGGGCGTGCCGCGCGTAGCGCTGGTTGGCAGGCCGGTCGCGCGATTGCCGGGAACCGCGACATAATTGCCGTCACCCTTCAGCCGGAACCGGCTGGCGATCAGATCCACCCGCATCGTGTCGCTCAGCGCATAACCGAAACGGCCGAACAGCGACCAGGTCCGGGAGTCCTGCGTCTCGCCCTGGGTGAGGTTGAGACCCACGGGACGTCCCTCTCCGTCGAAGAAGACACCCCGCTTGTCGAAAGCAGCGCCCACGCTCGCATCGAAGCGCCCGGCCTTGTACTGGATGAGGCCCGCGGCCTTGCCGCCCAGCCCGCTTTCTCGGAAGTTCGTGTCGGCGGTTCCCTGGAGCAGGAAGCGGCCGCTCAGCCCTTCCTGCTTCGGCGCACCGACGGTCACCTGATTGACGATGCCGCCCGTGCCGCCGATGCCCTGCAGCGCGTTCGAGCCGTAGATCAGCTCGACCCGGTCGATGAAGAATCCGTCGATGGTGAAGCCGTCGCGGCTCCCGTCGCGCAGCGGCGTCGACTGCGGGATGCCGTTGATCGCATAGAGCGGCGAGCGCCCGCGCAGCGTCTCGCCCGCACCCGAGAGCTTCTGGCGCGTCGGCGAGAAGGACGGCGTCAGCGTAGCGACGGCATCCGTGACCGAGCCGGAGATCGCGATCTGCTGCTCGAGCGTCTGCCTGTCGATGACGTCGATGGTGAGCGGCAGCGCGCTGGGCGGCAGCACCGAACGGGCCGCGGTGACGACGATATCGTCCTCACCGCCTGCTGCGGAGTCTTCGTCGGAAATCTGGCTGGTCGCCAGATCCTGCGCGTAGGCCGCAGGAATGCCGAGAAGCAGCGCGGCGCTCACCATCAGAAGCCGCCGGTAATCGTTGGAACGCATCGGACCCTTTCCCCTTTTGGGGGTCCGGTAGACCGCGCTTGGGCATAATGCAAGTCATTCGCATTAGCCGATCTGCAGCGACGAGCGCCGCCCCGCCTCAGCCGGCCAGCGCTTTCTTGAGCAGCTCGTTGACCACCTGCGGGTTGGCCTTGCCCTGCATCGCCTTCATCGTCTGGCCGACGAAGAAGCCGAACAGCGCTTCCTTGCCGCCTCGATACTGTTCGAGCTGGCCGGGGTTCTTCGCCAGTATCTCGGCGATCACTGCCTCGATCGCGCCGGTATCGCTGGTCTGCTTCATGCCCCGCTCTTCGACGATCTTGCCCGGGGCCTCGCCGGTCTCGAGCATGATCTCGAACACCTGCTTGCCGAGCGTGTTCGAGATGGTGCCGTCGGCGATCAGGCCCAGCAGCTCGGCTGCGTGTGCGGGACCGACGGGGCTTTCCTCGATGCCCTTGCCCAGCCGGTTGAGCGCACCGAACAGCTCGGCCGCGACCCAGTTGGCCGCCTGCACCGGCTTGGCGCCGGCATCGAGCAGCGCGTCGAACCAGCGCGCGGTCTCCACTTCGGCGGTCAGCACGCCCGCGGCATAGGGTGTGATGCCCAAGGCCTCGTAGCGGCGGCGCTTGGCGTCGGGCAGCTCGGGCAGGCTCGCGCGGCATTCCTCGACGAAAGCGTCCTCGAGCTCGAGGGGGAGCAGGTCGGGATCGGGGAAGTAGCGATAGTCGTGCGCGTCTTCCTTCGAGCGCATCGAGCGCGTCTCGCCCTTGTCGGGATCGAACAGCCGGGTTTCCTGGACGATCCGTCCGCCGCTCTCCAGCACCTCGACCTGGCGGCGCGCCTCATGTTCGATCGCCTGCATCACGAAGCGGACCGAATTGACGTTCTTGGTCTCGGTGCGCGTGCCGAACGGTTCGCCGGGCTTGCGGACGCTGACGTTGACGTCGGCGCGCATCGAGCCCTGATCCATGTTGCCGTCGCAGCTGCCGACATAGCGCAGAATCGAACGCAGCTTGGAGAGGTACGCGCCAGCCTCGGCCGGCGAACGCATGTCGGGCCGGCTGACGATCTCCATAAGCGCGACACCCGAGCGGTTGAGGTCGACGTAGCTGCGCGTCGGGTGCTGATCGTGCATCAGCTTGCCCGCATCCTGCTCGACATGGATCCGCTCGACGCCGATCGTCTTGACCTCGGCATCGGGGTTCTTCTCGTCGAGGCTGATCTCGATCGTCCCCTCGCCCACCAGTGGATGGTAGAGCTGGCTGATCTGATAGCCCTGCGGGAGATCGGCGTAGAAGTAGTTCTTGCGATCGAAGCGCGACCATTTGTTGATCACCGCGCCGATCGCGAGGCCGGTACGCACCGCCTGACGGATGCACTCGGCGTTGGGGACGGGCAGCATGCCGGGCATGGCAGCGTCGATCAGGCTGACCTGCGAGTTCGGCTCGGCACCGAAGGCGGTGGCGGCGCCCGAGAAAAGCTTGGCGTTGGAAGTGACCTGGGCGTGGACCTCGAGGCCGATCACGACCTCCCATTCGCCGGTGTCGCCTTTAATGCGGTATGCTTCAGTCATTTGCCGACCTTTTTCGCCCGCGAGGGGCGTTTCCTTCTCTTGTGCCGCGACCTCGGATCGGGATCGGGTGCCACGCTGGGCGGCCGCTTTCCACAAATCAGGTCGCGCAAAAATACTGCCAGCTCCTGTTGGACGAGGTCCGTCAGGAAGCTCACCTTACCACCATTGCTCCGGCCGCGCCGCGAAGCCCGCGCGTTGCTCGATCGCCAGGCCGGCGTTGAGCACGCCCTGCTCATCGAGCGGCTTGCCGATGATCTGCAGGCCCAGCGGCAGGCCTGCCGCATCCAATCCGCCCGGCACGCTCATCGCCGGCAGGCCCGCGAGCGAGCTCGGCACGGTGAAAACGTCGTTGAGGTACATCGCCAGCGGATCAGCGGACTTTTCACCGAGCGCGAACGCCGCGGAGGGCGCAGTCGGCGTCAGCAACAGGTCGCACTGGTTCCACGCCAGCTCGAAGTCGCGCGCGATCAGCGTGCGGACCTTCTGCGCCTGCGTATAATAAGCGTCGTAGAAGCCCGCGGAGAGGACGTAGGTGCCGATCAGGATGCGCCGCTTGACCTCGTCGCCGAAGCCCGCGGCGCGGGTTGCAGCGTACATCTCCTGCAGGTTCGCGCCCTCGGGCAGCTCGCGCAGGCCGTAGCGAACGCCGTCATAGCGGGCGAGGTTCGACGAAGCCTCTGCGGGGGCGATGATGTAATAGGCCGGCAGCGCGTACTTGGTGTGAGGCAGCGAGACCTCGACGATCTCCGCACCGGCATCCCTGAGCCAGTCGATGCCCTGCTGCCACAGCGCCTCGATCTCGGCGGGCATGCCGTCGACGCGATATTCCTTGGGGATGCCGATCTTCTTGCCGCGCAGGTTCGCAGAGAGATTGGCTTCCCACTGCGGCACCGGCAGGTCGAGCGAAGTCGAGTCCTTCGCGTCGAAGCCCGCCATGTTCTCGAGCAGGATCGCGCAGTCGCGCACGTCGCGCGCCATCGGCCCGGCCTGATCGAGCGACGAGGCGAAGGCGACCACGCCCCAGCGCGAGCAGCGGCCATAAGTGGGCTTGATGCCGCTGATGCCGACGAAGGCGGCGGGCTGGCGGATCGATCCGCCGGTATCGGTGCCGGTCGCTCCGGGCACGATCCGCGCGGCGACCGCGGCCGAGCTGCCGCCCGACGAGCCGCCGGGCGCGAGCGGAGCATTGTCCCCGCCCCCGCGCCGCCACGGCGAGATCACGTTGCCGAAATAGCTGGTCTCGTTCGACGAGCCCATCGCGAACTGGTCGAGGTTGAGCTTGCCGAGCATGCCCGCCCCGGCTTCCCAGAGCTTGCCCGACACGGTCGATTCATAGACCGGCGTGAAGCCCTCGAGGATGTGACTGGCGGCCGTGGTCTGCACGCCCTTGGTGGCGAACAGGTCCTTCATCCCGATCGGTACGCCGGCAAGCGGCTTGAGAGTCTCGCCCGCAGAGCGCGCGTTGTCGGCGGCCTGCGCGGCGGCCAGCGCGTGATCGGGGGTTTCCACGATGAAGGCGTTGAGCGCCTTGGCCTTGCTCACCGCGACGATGAACGCATCCGCCACTTCACGCGCCGAGAAGCTGCCGGCGCGGATGCCGTCGCGAAGGCCCGCGACGCCGAGATCGGTGATCTGGCTCATTCGACCACCTTCGGCACGGTGAAGAAGCCGTGCTCGCCCTGCGGGGCGTTGGCCAGCACCGCATCGCGCACATTGCCGTCGGTGACGACGTCGTCGCGCAACCGCAGCTTGTTGGGAATGACGGCCGTCATCGGCTCGACCGACGAGGTGTCGACCTCGCCGAGCTGCTCGATCCAGCCGAGGATGTTGTTGAGCTCGGGCGCGAGGCGCTCGGCATCGGCATCGCTGATCGCGATCCGCGCCAGGCTCGCCACCTTCTTCACGGTTGCAGTGTCTACGGACATGGGGGCGCGGCTAGCATCCCCATGTCCGCACGCGCAACGCTATTCGAACGCGTCGCCCACGGGAATCCCGCCGACGAACACCTGCCTGCGAGGGACGGAGCGGATTTCCACCCGCCCGGCGGCATAGTCCGCAGCAAGTGCGGCCCGCTGGTTCCACGTTATCGTGGGCGCGGAATCGCCCTGTTCCCATTGGCCTCCGCGCAGGTTGAGATGCGTTCCGTCGCAGCCGAAGACTTCCACGGTCTTCAAGGTGCGTTCGTTGCCCTTGGGGGATGACGAAGGATTGGGCTTCGGGGCGGCGAAGCATCGATCCTCAAACACAACAGCTTCCTCGGGCGAAACCATGACCAGGGTGCAGCGCTGACCGCCGAGACAGTCATTGGTCTCTACGATCGCTTTGATCACGCCCGCCGGCGGCTGCCCCTCCGGCAGCACGCGCAGGTTCTTCGCGACCGTCGCCCGGTTCGCCTCCACACGGCTCGCCTCGGCGACTTGCCACGGTTCTTCGGCCTTGGCTGCATCCGCCGCGAGCGCGCGGATGCGCGAGTTCGACGAGGCCTGAAGGCGCTTGAGGGCTGCCTTGCCGGGCTCGCCGAAATCGAACGCCAGCGCGCGCCAGTCGAACTTCTCGGGCGTCGTCCTGCCCGATTCGAGCCGGGCGAGCTGGTCGCGAGTCGAGATGGCGTTGAAGCTCACCAGCGGCGTCGCGAGCAGCAGCGCGATCCCACAGGTGACGAAGGCCAGCGCGAGATTGGCCGGGCGCACGCGTGCGGTCCAGCCGAGGCGGCCGAGCACCAGCGAGACGAGATAGGCCGCGCCATAGAGGCAGGCGAGCGTCACGAATACCACCGCCCACAGCCGCTCGGGCGTGAAGCCGTACTGGCCGATGCGCAGCCCGGTCGCGATCGCCGCGATGATCGCCAGCGGCAGGATCGTCGCCGCCAGCAGCATCGCGCCGTAGCGCAGCAGCGGGAAACGGCGCTCGTGCTCGGGCATGTTGCCGATCACCGCATTGGCGAGGATCAGCGCGCCGACCACACAAAAGAGCAGGATCGGCGTGGTCGCGCTGGTGGCGTCCCAAAGCGCCTGGAGCCCGGTGAAGGGCAGCGCCAGCAGGAACAGCGCCAGCCCGATCGCGAGCACCGGTGCGAGTACCGCGAGCACCGTCGCGACTACGCGCTGGAGCAGCCGGACCACATTGTCGTTCTCGCGCAGAAGCCCCAGCCCCGCACCGAAGGCGACGCCGATCAGCGCGCGCCAGAACCAGTCCTTCTCGAGCAGACGCCGCAGGAGCTCGATCTTGATGAGGCCGAACAGCGCCGCAAGCAGCCATGCCATCAAAAAGACAATGACGACGAACAGGCAGCAAGCAAACCACAGCACCACGTTGGTCCAGGCGTGGTCGTGAGCCGAGGCATAGGGAAAGCGCGGCACGCCCTCGTCGCGCGCGGCCTGGAAGAGCGGTGCGGCGATCGCGACGGCAAGCAGGAGGCTGATCGTCCGCCAGCCTTCGCTCGCGCTCCAGCCGCCCGGCGAACCGTTCCAGTAGATCACCAATGCGGCGACCAGCGCGGTGCCCAGCGAGAAGAGGGCCGAGGCCAACCAGCGCCGTCGCTCGAGCGTGAAGCCGGTCAGAATCGCGGCCGTCGCAATGCCTGTCACCAGCGCCGCCTGCACCGCGCCGAGATTGAACTCGTAGCGCACTTTACCCAGGACCCAATGCACCAGCAGCCCTGCGACCAAGCCGATCCCTGCGAGGATCAGCGGCCGAAGCCCCCAGCTTGATTCCTGCGCCGGCGAATCGACACCCTGATCTGCCTGCATTTGCCCCCTCCTCTCTAAAGCGAACCAGGCGTCCGCCCTGCCCCGGGCCGCCGATGAGCGGCATGAGCAAAGGCTGAGGCTTTGCTGAAAACCTTCCGTTCGCCCCCCGAACCGCACGAAGCATCGGCGAGCGGCGCCTGGCCGTCAACGCAGTTGCATCCTTCACAACCGTGCGCCACGGAACGCGATTGCAACACTTCCCGTTTATGTTGCATCGCACAACGGAGATTGGGCTTGGCCCGGAAGTTCCTCTATGTCGTCGCAGGCCTGATCGTGCTCGCCCTCGCTGCCGCCTTTGCCTACCGTTTCTACGGCGTCCAGCTGATGCGTCAGTTCATGGTGCCCGCGGGCAATGTGGTGGCGCTGCCGCCGCCCGCCGCCAACGCCTATGCGCGCGCCGACATGTGGATCGCCCGGCCCGACCGGCCCGGCAACCCCGCGCTGTGGACGCCCGAAGGTTATAACCCGGCTGCAAATCCCGAGGCTGCGGTATTCTTCATCCACCCGACCTCTTTCCTCGACACCAAGACCTGGAACGCGCCGCTCGACAACGTCGATGCCAACAGCCGCGCCGAGCTGTTCCTGCGCGGCCAGGCGAGCGCGTTCAATTCGGTGGGCGCGATCTGGGCGCCGCGCTACCGCCAGGCGACCTTCGGCGCCTTCCTGACCAGCAAGACGCAAGCGCAGCAGGCGCTCGACTTCGCCTATCGGGACGTGCTGGTGGCGTTCGACCAGTTCGTGAAGGAGGCCGGCGACCGCCCCATCATCCTCGCGGGCCACAGCCAGGGCGCGCTGCACCTCTCGCGACTGCTCGTCGACAGGGTCGCGGACAAGTCGATCGCCCGCCGGATCGTCGCGGCCTATGTCGTCGGCTGGCCGGTCTCGCTGACCGTGGACCTGCCGCGCATGGGCCTGCCCGCCTGCACGGGGCCGGACCAGGCCGGATGCATCCTTTCGTGGCAGAGCTTCGCCGATCCCGCCGACCCTTCGCTGCTGCTCGATGCGTTCGATACGAGCGCGGGATTCACCGGAAAGCCGCGCGCAGGCACGCCGATGCTGTGCACCAACCCGCTCACGGGCGCGTCCGGAGGCGATGCGCCGGCGGAGGCGAACCTGGGCACGCTGATCCCGGACGCGAATTTCGCCGCGGCGCGGCTGGTGCCAGGGCGCGTCCCGGCGAAATGCACCGGGCGCGGCATATTGAGCATCGGCGCGAGCGCGCCCGACTTCGGCCAATATGTGCTGCCGGGAAACAACTATCACGTCTTCGACTACAGCCTGTTCTGGGCAAACGTCCGCAAGGACGCCGAGCGCAGGCTGGCGGCGTTCAGGGCCGGCTCCTGAGGACCCGAAGCCCGTTATCTGCCGACTGATGCAAATTTCGAGCATTATGGCATGATGCCCCGCGCCAGCAGGGAGGATCAGCCGATGTTCCGTTCGATTTTGCTCGCAACCGCTCTCATCACTTATGCCGCGATCCCGGCTGTAGCCGCCGCCCGGCAGCAGGGCGCTGCCGCGAAGCCAAACGCCGTCAAGCCGCGTCCCGACCTCGCCGATGCCGTGGCCGGAACCTATTTCGGCGACGTGGCATCGGACGCGCGCGGGTCTTCGCGTGCAGGCGTGACCATCACCGTCACCAAGGTCGGGGCGAACACCGTCCGCATCGATTCCGACTACGCCCGCCTGCCGAGCGTCACCACACGGCTCGAGCGCGTGGCGAACACGATCCAGAAGGCAGGCACCGGCGCCGGCAAGCTCGACGTCTTCCTGCTCGAGACCTCCGCCTCGCCCCAGAAGCTATCACTGACGATCGACGACGCCTCCTGGTACGGCGAGAAGCGCAACTAGGGCCGCCCCGGATCACCCGGGCACAGCCGAATCGCGCTTCCGCGGGAGAGGCCGGGACGGTAGAGGGGCGCGTGATCACTACCGCTTCCGCCGATTTCCGCGCCGCGCTCCCCTCCGGCGGCCGTCTGCTCGGGCTCGACGTGGGCACCAAGACGATCGGCACGGCACTATGCGACGCGGGCTGGAGCTTCGCGAGCCCCGCGCAGCTGATCCGCCGCACCAAGTTCACCAGGGACAAGGCGGCGCTCGTCGAGCTGATCGCCGCCCAGTCCGTAAAGGGCTTGGTGGTCGGCCTGCCGCTCAACCTCGACGGCACCGATTCGCCGCGCACCCAGTCGACGCGCGCATTCGCCCGCAACCTCGATGATATCGGCCTGCCGATTCTGCTGTGGGACGAGCGCTGGTCCACCGTCGCGGTCGAACGCGTGATGATCGAGCAGGACCTGAGCCGCGCCAAGCGCGCCGAACGCATCGATT
>DATLJJ010000083.1:0-1800 GCA_035538975.1 Sphingomonas sp.
TATACGCGTGCGCTGTTCGCCGCCGCGTTCCGGCTGGAGACGGCCGGGAACTGGGCGGCGGCGACGTAGCGCCCCGTCAGAGCCGTTTGATCGCGACGACCTCGCTGCCGGCCTGCCTGATCCGCGCGATCGCGGGCTCGATCGGCTCGATGACCGTCGCCATATGATAGGCATTGGCGTGAACCATGGTGCTGCCGTCGCGGACGATGGCGACATGGCCCTTCCAGAAGATCAGGTCGCCGCGCACCAGGCTGCCGCGCTCATCCGGCTCCAGCCCGCGCCCGAGGCCGGCCAGCTGCATGTCGCTGTCGCGCGGGCACCCGATGCCTGCCGATGACAGCGACACCTGCACGAGGCCCGAGCAGTCGATCCCGAGGCTGCTCTTGCCGCCCCACAAGTACGGCGTGCCGACGAAGCGCTCGGCGACGGCGACGAAATCAGACTCGCGCTGGTCGAGTGGCGCGAGATGCGTCCTCGGCAGGAACGTTCCTTCGCGCGTCACCGAGAAGACCCCTTCCTCGCGCACGATCGTGAGCCGTGAGCCGAGCACGAGCGTGTCCGCAGGCGGCAGCTTGATCGAGGGGCCGGGGAAGGCAAACGTGCGAAGTGCACTTACCTTGTGAGTCGGTGCAGCCGCCGGCTTCATCAATGCTGCATCCGGCAGCCAGCCGACATAGCCATCGCCACCGAGCTGACCCCAGGCCCAGCCCTCGCCGTTGCGGTCGTAGACCGTGACGCGCTCACCGCGCAGAGCCTCCGTCATCAGCATCGCGCTTGAGGACGGCTGCTCGCGCAGCGACGCGATCGCGTCCACCACCTCGAATTCCTCGCCGGTGACGAAGCGATCAGCCTGCACCTTGCCTTCAAGGTATTTCGCGGCGATGTCGCCCCGCGCCGGCGTCAGCCTTGGATCGCGTCCTGGATCACGCATAGCGCTCGCTCAAGAGTGCGTAGATGGCCCGCGCGGCCTGGCACTCGCCGCCCTCGGGCCGCGCCGGCTTCGCCGATGGCGTCCAGCCGTAGATGTCGACATGCAGCCAGCTTTTGGCGTGCTCGACGAAGCGCTGCAGGAACAGCGCGCAGGTGATCGAGCCGGCGAAGCCGCCCGACGGCGCGTTGGTGATGGTCGCCGTCTTGGAGTCCAGCCAGGAATCGTAAGCCGGCCACAGCGGCATGCGCCAGAGCGGGTCGTTCTCCTTCACCGCGCAGCGCGCGACGTCGGCGGCCAGCGTCTCATCATTGGTGTAATAGGGTGGTAAATCCGGCCCCAGCGCGACGCGCGCCGCGCCGGTCAGGGTGCCCAGGTCGATCAGCAGGTCGGGTTTCTCCTCGTCGGCGAGCGCCAGCGCGTCGGCAAGCACGAGCCGGCCTTCGGCGTCGGTATTGCCGATCTCGACGGTAATGCCCTTGCGCGAGGTGAAGATGTCGAGGGGGCGGAAGGCATTGCCGCCGACCGCGTTCTCCACCGCCGGAATCAGCACGCGCAGCCGCACCTTCAGCTTCGCATCCATCACCATGCGCGCGAGCGCGAGCACGTTGGCGGCCCCGCCCATGTCCTTCTTCATGATCAGCATGCCGCTCGACGGCTTCAGGTCGAGCCCGCCGGTGTCGAAGCAGACGCCCTTGCCGACCAGCGTTACCTTGGGATGTTCAGGATCGCCCCAGCCGATGTCGATCAGCCGCGGCGCGCGGCTGGAGGCCATGCCGACAGCATGGATCAGCGGGAAGCCGGTCCTCAACTCCTCGCCCATGGTGCAGGTGAAGCTTGCGCCGAACTCGGTGGCGAGCGCTTGCGCGGCG
>DATLJJ010000084.1:0-3105 GCA_035538975.1 Sphingomonas sp.
CATGCCGATTCCGAGCACGATCGCCGCCGCCCAGATCGGCACCGACACCAGTTCCCGCCGCGCGAGTGCCACCAGCAGCGCTCCCGCGGCCGCCGTCAGCAGGCCAACGAGTCGCAACCGCGGCATTACCCCGGCCAGCTCGCGGGCATAGGCGGCGCGCTGCGCGGGATCCTTGAGGTCAGGCTTGGCCACAGGGCTCAGCCTGCGAGCGCGTCGACCAGCGTCTTGACCTTCTTCTGCCGCCATTGCGGCAGAGGAGCGACCATCCAATAGCCGAGCTTCGACGCCTTGGGCTCGCCCACCACTCGCACCCGGCCCGCCGCGATGTCGGCGCGGGCGAGCAGCTCGGGGACCGTCGCCCGGCCCAGCCCCTCCGCCGCCGCGTCGAGCGCGAGCCCGGCGTCGGCGACGCGCACCAGCGATCCCGCGTCCTCGGCCAGGCAGCCGGCCCAGGCGATCGGCGTGTCCGTACCGCCGCCCGGCCGCTCCACGGTCACCATGCCGTCGCTCTCGATCGCCTCGCCCTCATGTTCGCCCGGCCCTTCGCCCCAGCGGATCGCAAGGTCGAGGTTGGCTTCGGTGAAGTCGATCGCCTCGTCCGCGGGCACCAGCATGAAGCGCAACTCGCCGTCGGCGCGCGCGATCTCGGCGAGACGCGGCATCAGCCACTTGGCGGTGAGGTCCCTGGGCGCCGCGATCGTCAGCGACTTGGACGATTGCCCCGCCTGCATCGCGCGCACCGATTCCTCGAACTGGAGGAACCCCGCACGCAGCGCGGCGAGCCCCGCCTCGGCCTCGGGCGTCAACTCGAGCCCCTTGGTAGTGCGGCGGAAGAGGACCACGCCCAGCGTATCCTCGAGCGCGCGGATCTGCTGGCCGACCGCGGCGGGCGTCACCGCCAGCTCGTCGGCGGCGCGCGTGAAGGACAGATGCCGTGCCGCCGCGTCGAGCACGCGCAGGCCATTCAGCGGAAGATGCGTGCGCTTCACTGTTCCCCCGTCACCGCAGGCGCGATCAGCGCGAACTTGGGGATGGCGACGTCGAACGCCGCGCCGTCCTCGGCAATCATATGGTAGCTCCCCTGCATCGAGCCGGTGGGCGTCGAGAGCGGGCAGCCCGATACATAGTCGAAGCTCGCGCCCGGCTCGATCATCGGCTGCTCGCCGACCACGCCCTCGCCCTCCACCGAATGGCGCGCGCCGCGGCCGTCGGTGATGATCCAGTGACGCGTGAGCAATTGCACCATCACCGGCGATTCATTCTCGATGCGGATGTGATACGCCCAGAACCACCGGCCCCGCTGCGGCTCGGACTGTTCCGGCAGATAGGAAACCGAGACGCGCACCACGATGCCGCGGGTCTCGGCTTCGTCGGTGAACAGTCCCTTCATGATCACAGGCCGATTCTCCGCAGCGCCTGGTCGAGATCCGCGATCACATCGTCGGCGTCCTCCAGCCCGACGTTCAGCCGCAGCATCCCCTCGGTAACGCCCATTCCCAGCCGCGTTTCCTCGCTCACTCCCGCATGGGTGGTGGATGCGGGGTGCGTCATCAGCGAGCGCGAGTCGCCGATGTTGTTCGAAATGTCGACCAGCTCGAGCGCGTCGAGCAGCCCATGCGCCTGGGCGCGGCCGCCCTCGACTTCGAACGAGAAGATCGGCCCGGCCGCCTTCATCTGGCGCATCGCGAGCGCGTGCTGCGGATGGCTCGGCAGCGCCGGGAAGTTGACCCGCGCCACACGCTTCTCCAGGAAGGCGCCGACCTTCAGCGCATTCTCGCTCTGGCGGTGGATGCGCAGATCGAGCGTCTCCATCCCCTTGAGCACCACCCAGGCGTTGAACGCGCTCAGCGTCGGCCCGGTGTTGCGCGTGAAGGGCAGCAGCGTGTTGTCGATGAAGTCCTTCGTCCCGCACACCGCGCCGGCGAGGACGCGGCCCTGGCCGTCCATCATTTTGGTGGCGGAATAGGCGACCACGTCGGCGCCGAAATCCATCGGCCGCTGGAGCGCGGCGGTGGCGAAGGCATTGTCGACAGCGGTCAGCACGCCATGCTCGCGCGCGATCGCGGTGACCGCCGCGATGTCCACCACGTCCATCGTCGGATTGGCGGGCGTCTCGAAGAAGAAGAGCTTCGTGTTCGGCCGCACCGCGTCGCGGAACTGCTGCGGGTCGCGCGCATCGATCGTGGTCGCCTCGATCCCGAAGCGCGGGAGCAGCGTGTCGGTGAGCCAGCGCACCGACCCGAAGGCGGCTCGTCCGGCGACGACATGGTCGCCCTGGCTCAGCGTGCTCAGCATCACCGCCGTCATCGCCGCCATGCCGCTCGCCATGGTGCGGCAGGCCTCGGCGCCCTCGATCAGGGCGATGCGCTGTTCGAGCATCTCCACCGTCGGGTTCTGCAGGCGCGAATAGGTCATCCCCACCTGCTCGCCCGCGAAGCGCGCGGCGGCGTCGCCGGCGGTGTCATAGGCATAGCCCGAGCTGAGGAAGATCGCCTCGCTCGTCTCGCCCCATTCGGAGCGCGCGGTACCACCGCGCACCGCCTGGGTGGCGGGTTTCCAGTTGCGGGTGACGTTGGGGTCCTGGCCGGTGCGACGTTTCATAGCGAAATCTGCTTTGCCGGGGCGGGCGCCCCCACGTCAACCAAGTCCGGCATGACGTGGGCGAAATGATCGTTTATCGGAAAGCCATGCTCGATCGCCTCAAGGCCCTCCGCACCCGTCCCTATCTCGTCGCGCTGCTGCTGGGAATCGCTTCCCAGCTGCTGTTCACGATCCACCTGGACCAGCCCAGCCGGATCATGTTCGACGAGGTCCACTATGTCCCGGCGGCGCAGGCGCTGCTCGACCTCTCGGCGCCGCGCAACATCGAGCATCCGCTCGTCGCCAAGCAGCTGATCGCGGCGGGCATGGCGATCTTCGGCGACAATCCCTTCGGCTGGCGCGTCTTTCCGACGCTGGCGGGCACCGCGACCGTGCTGGGCGTCTTCGCGCTGCTGTGGCTGCTGATGGGCGGGCGGATGCGCCCGGCGCTGGTCGGCGCCGCGCTCGCCATGCTCAACCAGACGATCTTCGTCCAGGCGCGCACGGCGATGCTCGACATCTTCC
>DATLJJ010000085.1:0-1730 GCA_035538975.1 Sphingomonas sp.
TCCACCATGACCACGGCATCGGCGCCCCGCGGCAACGGACCGCCGGTGGCGATCGGGGTCGCGGTCCCCGGCGCCACCTGCAGCGTCGGCGCGGTGCCGCAATGGACGGTCTCGCCATTCAGCGCGAGGCGCACGGGCGCGCCCTCGCCGGCCGCCGCAAGGTCGGCGGAGCGCACGGCAAAACCGTCGACGTTGGAGCGGTCGAACGGCGGCACGTCGATCGGCGCCGTGATGTCTTCGGCGAGGGCTGCGCCGAGCGCAGCAGCGAGCTTGCGGCTTTCGCTGAGGAGCGCTCGCGGGAACAACGCCGCCTCGAAGCGCGCCAGCGCCTCCTCGCGCGACAGGATGGTGAGGAACTGCTCCTGTTCGAGCGCGCTGCGGTCTGGTGATTTTGGGATCATCGTCATGCCAGGACCCATATCATGTCCGCATGAGATGGGCATCGACCGGCGTACCCGCCGCAAATCCCTCGTGGCTGGCGGGGATCAGCAGCCATGCGTCCGCACGGGCGATGGCTTGAAGGGGCCAGTCGCCCACGGCAAGCGGCACCCAGGCACGATGTTCCTCCGCCAGCAAAGCAATCTCTGCGATGCCGACGACGGATGCGATCTTTCGCGCGAGCGGCAGGGACACTTGCGGGCGGCGACGACGCGCCGACAGACGATCCACGAGCGGCAGCACGAGCGCCAGCCACACCGCAAGCGCATGATCGGGGGAGCCGGGCAAGGCGACGACGGGCACCTGGCCGAGCCGTCCGACCGCGGCAGTGCGGCCGGGCTGGAGGGCGAGGCCGTGCGCCATCACCGCGCCGCGCTGCGCCAGCGCCGTGATGGCGGCATCCTGGCGGCCGACGCCGCTGCCGCCGATCGTCAGCAGGAGATCGCAAGAGGACACATCAAGCGCATCGGCAATCGATGCTTCACCGCGTGCACGCGTTTGGCAGGTGTCCACCTCCAACCCCGCTGCGCGCGCCATCCCGGCGATCATGTCCATCGTTGCCGTTGCGCCGGGCACGTTGACGATGCGCAACCGGGGCCGCCGCACGCCGAGTTTCTCCAGACCCGCCACGCTCGCAATCAGCAGATCAGCAGCACCGATCGGATCGCCTTCGGCGGCCGCTGGCGTGCATTCGGGGATGTCGCTTCCGGCGCGTCTGACGCCCTGTCCCGGCACGCCCTCTGCCAGCACCTGAGGAAGCGGCCCCGACAGCTCGATCGCGCCGGCATCGAGCACGCAGTCGCATCCCATCGGCACCGCATCGCCGACCTCGACCCATGCAGGGGCCATCGTCAGTGGCAACGGCGAATAGGAGGACGCGCCGACGAGATCGTTGGCGGATAGCGCCCAGCCATCCGCCGCCGCGATGCCGTGCGAAGGATAAGCTGCAAGCAGCGGCGTGCCCGCCGCGATGCAACCGATCGCGTCTGCCAGCGGCACTTCTACCGGTGCGACAGCATCAACGCTTTGCAGCAAGGCCGCGAGCGCGGTGTCGAGCGGCGTGAGCGAGGGCGGCAGGCGCTGGGTCATGTGCCATGATGGATCATGCATCGCCCGGTTTGGCAACCGTCGGCGATGCGGACGTCAGCCGCCCGACCTGTCCGAATTGGGGAAGAACAGCTGCTGCCCCTCGACCTTGTAAGCGGCGATCGCGGTCTGCCCCTCAGGCGAGGTCAGCCAGTCGATGAAGGTCTGCGCGAGGTCTTTCTTCACGTTCGGAAACTTCGCGGGGT
>DATLJJ010000086.1:0-5272 GCA_035538975.1 Sphingomonas sp.
TGTCGCGCGAATGCCGGTGCGGCCGTCGTCGGCAAAATAGCTTTGCAGCTCGACCACGTCCTGCGGAAAGGCATCGGGGTCACTGTCGAGCGTTCGCCTGAGCGCGCGGGCGACGCGCTGGTCCGATCCCGGCGCGCGGCCGAGCCCCAGGTCGATGCGCCCGGGGAAAAGCGCGTCCAGGGTGCCGAACGCCTCGGCCACTTGCAGCGGCGAATGGTTGGGAAGCATGATCCCGCCCGCGCCGACGCGGATGCGGCTCGTGGCATGGCCGACATGCGCGATCACCACCGCAGTCGCGGCGCTCGCGATCCCTTCCATCCCGTGGTGCTCGGCAACCCAGTATCGCGTGAAGCCGAGCGCCTCGACATGCGCGGCGAGATCGGCGGCATTGGCAAGCGCCTGGCGGGCATCCCCGCCCTGGACGATGGGGACGAGGTCGAGAAGCGAATAAGCGGTCATGGTCAGGAAGATGGGGCGCCGCCCCCGTCTCCGCCACTCAAGCTTAACTGCGCCGCCGGAAAGCCGCGATCGCTTGCCTAGAACCCCAGCGTCAGCCGTACCGCGGCGCCCTTGTCGGCCGACATGGCGGCGAAATTCCCCGGCTGGGTGCGCACGAACAGGTTCGCGCTGAGGTCGCCCGCGGCGAGTGGCCAGAAATAGCGCAGCTCGTAGTCCACTTCGCGCCCCTGGGGAGTCAGGTTGATACGGCTCGCGTTCCACGCACTGACGCTCGACGTCGCATAGTCCCAGTCGGCGGGAAGCGCCAGGTCGATACCGCCGTTCGCCACGCGCAGCGGCTGGGCGACACGCAGGCCGAAGCTGTCGGCCCCGGCAAACAGTCCCGTCTTGCCGATGTCGGCGGCAAAAGCATTGGTGCGGATCAATCCCGATCCCTCGAGACCGCCGCGCAGCTTCGCCTGCGTCCAGCCCTGCCGCATCGACCCGCCGAGCGTCCAACCCGCTCCGAGGTCGTACCGCAGCCCCAGGTCTAGGAAGCTGCTGTTGGCACGCGCCGCTCCGAGCGCGCCGGAGAAACGTGCGCCGAGCACTGTATCGGCCTCGCGCATGTGCGTGAACGAAAGCCCTGCAGTCAGCCCGCCGAAGCTGCGGTCGAGGCCGATGGTCGTGCGCGCATAGCCCGAGCGCTGCGGCCGCCACTTGAGCGCGACGAATTCCGTGTCGCGCCGGCTGAGCACCTGTCCCTGCTCCTGCGCCAGCGTAACGCCCCACGGCCCGAGCGCCTGGCGCACTGCGACCGAACCCGAGACGTCGACGTCGAAGCCGGCATTCTGCACCGGATCGCGCGCAACGAGGAACGCCGGATCAGCACGCCCGGTGAGCCGCGCCGCCAGCGTGTTGCCACTCTCCGACGCGCCGATCGCGAACTGCGCCTTGCCACCCAGCCGGCCGCTCACCGTCGCGGCGAGCACCCGCGCGGCATCGGCATCCTGGCTGCCGATGCCGAGCCGCTCGATGCGGATCGAATCGCGTGTGGGCACCAGCGACACCGCCACGCCCAACCCGTGCACCCCCGCCGAGAAGCTGCGTTCGCGCGAAGCCATGAGCTGCGGCAGACGCCGCGCCGAACCCTGATGCCGGATCGTCCGCGCAAGATCGGTCGCAAAGGCACGATCGAAGCCGTCGAGCACCACCGCCCCAAGCGTTCCCTGGCGCGCATCGCCCATCGGAGTCGAGAGCGCGGCGTTGATCCCGGTCGACACTGCGCCGCCCGCGCCGGCGACCGACAGGCTGCCGACCGGCTGGAACGCGCGGGTCAGGTCCAGAACTCCCCTGCCATAGATCGTGTCGGTGCCCGCATCGCCCGCGTCGCGTGCGGTGGCATAGAGCAGCTGGACGATCTGCGCGCCCGTAAGATTGGGGAAAGCCTGGGCGAGCAGCGCCACCGCTCCCGCAATCTGCGGCGCGGAGAAGGAGGTGCCCGACCAAAGCATCGGCGCGCCGGTTTCGTCCGGCGCACGGACGCTCTGGCCCACAGCGGCGAGATAGGTGTTGGCACCCGTACCGGCGCGATTGCTGAAGCTCGAGATCTGGTCGCTCGAATTCACGGACCCGGCGATGATCACCAGCCCACGCGCCCCACTGCTCGCCGCGGCGGTCCCGGCGAAGGGATCCGGGTTGACGCCTTCGGGCTTGTCGCCGTCGTTGCCCGCCGAAATGACGATCACGATCCCCGCGGCCGTGGCGCGGTCGACCGCCTGGAGCAGCGAGCGGCTGGGCGGATCGCCGCCCAAGGAAATGTTGACCACGCGCGCGCCGCCATCGCGTGCCGCGTCGAGGCCCGCAGCTATGGCATCGTCGTTGAAGCTGCAGCCGCCGTTGGCGCTGGTATCGGCGCAGCTGCCGCGAGAATCGGCACGCGCGACGATCAGCTGCGCGTCGAAGGCGACGCCATGCGTGCCGGCGTCGTTGCGCCGGCCGGCAATGGTAAAGGCGACTGCCGTGCCGTGCCCGCCGACGTCGTCGATCGAGGCATTGCCGGCAGTGTCGCGCGAAGTGGCGAGGATGCGGCAGCTACCCGTGCCAAGGCCGCCCGAGCAATCACCGAACTCCTGGCTCTGCAGGTCGATGCCGCTGTCGATCACGCCTACGCGGATCCCGGCGCCGGTGCCGCCACGATCGTAGGCGGTGAGCGCATTCATCGAGACTGCGCCGATCGTCGCGCGATATTCCGAAGTGTCGTAGTTCACCCTCGGCGTCGGCGTTGGGCTCGGAGTCGGCACCGGAACCGGACTTGGCGTCGGCGTGGGCGCGGGCGACACCGGAGGCGCCGGGATGGTGCCGACACCGCCCCCGCCGCCGCTTCCACCCCCGCACGCGGCGAGCGCAAGCAGGCCCGAAAGGGCGACGCCGTGCTTCAGCCGCAGAGACAATGCCTCTCGCATCCAGGTCCTTTCAGGAAGAGATCGCGAACAAACCCGTAAAATCATCAGGGTTTATCGCAACTTAACGCTACGCCTCCTTGCCCGCTTGCGGTGCGAACTTCCACTCCGTAGAGCCCCGGACCGATGCTCACGCAGCTTTCGCACGTCCGCAACTGGATCTTCGACCTGGATAACACGCTCTATCCGGTGAGCGCGAACCTGTTCGCGCTGATCGACGCGCGGATCGGCGAATATGTGCGCACGCTGCTGGGCTGCTCGCCCGAGGAAGCGCACCGCGTCCAGAAGGCCTATTTCCACGCACATGGCACCACGCTCTCGGGACTGATGGCCGAGCATGGCGTGGACCCGCATCATTATCTGGATTTCGTCCACGACGTCGACATGAACGTGCTGGAGGCGAACGAAGCGCTGGTCGAGGCGCTGGCGCGGCTGCCCGGGCGCAAGCTCGTCTTCACCAACGGCGACGCGCCCTATGCCGGCAAGGTTCTCGATCGCCTGGGACTGAGCACGACCTTCGAGGCGATCCACGACATCCACGCGACGGCATACCGTCCCAAGCCCGATCCTGCCGCCTATCAGGGGTTGTGCCAGGCCTATGGGCTGGAACCCGGCCAGTCGCTCTTCGTGGAAGACATGGCGCGCAACCTGAAACCCGCCAAGGCGATCGGCATGACCACGGTCTGGATCGACAACGGCTCCGAGCAGACGCCCGATAAGGACCGCGGCTTCATCGACTATACCGTCAGCGACCTCGGCCGCTGGCTGCACGAAATATTGGAGGACTGAGTGACCGACCTGCAAACCACGATCGATGCCGCCTGGGAACAGCGCGCGGACTTCAGTCCCGCAAGCCAGGGCCGCGTGCGCACCGCGGTGGCCGAGGCCCTGCGCCTGCTCGACCGCGGCGAGGCGCGCGTCGCGGAGCCGACCCCCGAAGGCGGTTGGCAGGTCAACCAGTGGCTCAAGAAGGCCGTGCTGCTTTCCTTCCGCCTCAACGACAATGTGGTGATGCCCGGCCCCGGTGGCGCCAACTGGTTCGACAAGGTGCCGAGCAAGTTCGCCGACTGGGGCGATAACAGCTTCCGCGCGGCCGGCTTCCGTGCCGTGCCGGGCGCCATCGTCCGTCAGGGCGCCTTCATCGGCAAGGGTGCGGTGCTGATGCCGAGCTTCGTCAACATCGGCGCCTATGTCGGCGAAGGCACGATGGTCGACACCTGGGCGACGGTGGGAAGCTGCGCGCAGATCGGCAAGAACGTCCACCTTTCGGGCGGCGCCGGCATCGGCGGCGTGCTCGAGCCGCTCCAGGCCGACCCGGTGATCATCGGCGACGGCGCCTTCATCGGCGCGCGCGCGGAAGTGGCCGAGGGCGTGCGCGTCGGCCAGGGCGCAGTGCTCTCGATGGGCGTCTATCTCGGCGCCTCGACCAAGATCGTCGATCGCGCGACCGGCCAGGTCTATCGCGGCGAGGTGCCCCCCTATGCGGTGGTGGTGCCGGGCTCGCTTCCCGATCCCAAGGGCGGACCTTCGCTCTATTGCGCCGTGATCGTGAAGACGGTGGACGCGCAGACGCGCTCCAAGACCGGAATCAACGAGCTGCTGCGCGATTGAGCAAGTCGCTCTCGAAATCGGTATCACTTGCAACTAAAGCTCCCGGCTCAGGCCGGGACCTGGAGGGAAGTGCATGACCGAACCGATGACCTATGGGCGTTATCTCGCGCTCGACCAGCTTCTCTCCGCCCAGCACCCGCTGTCGGACCGGCACGACGAGCTGCTGTTCATCATCATCCACCAGACCAAGGAGCTGTGGCTCAAGCAGATGATCGCCGAGCTGCTGCCCGCCAAGCAGCTCGTGCGATCGGGCAAGCTGATCGAGGCGTACAAGGGCCTCGCGCGCGTCAGCCGCATCCAGGCCGTGATGACGCTCAGCTGGGACGTGCTCGCGACGATGACGCCGAGCGACTACACGCGTTTCCGCGGGGTGCTCGGCAGCAGCTCCGGCTTCCAGTCGGACCAGTTCCGCGCGGTCGAGACGTTGCTCGGCCTGCGCGGCGGCGGAGTGCCGGGGCCGTTGACGACCGAATATGCCGCGCTCCCGAGCCTGTGGGACGATGCCAATGCCGCACTCGCGGCGGCGGGCTTCGCGCTTCCCGCAGAGGCGCTCGAGCGCGACTGGCCGAAGCCCTATCAGTCCAACGACGCCATCCGCGCAGCCTGGGCCGAAGTCTATCGCCAACCCGCGACGCATTGGGATCTCTACCAGCTCGCCGAGAAGCTGGTCGACATCGACGACGCGCTCGCCACGTGGCGACACAAGCATGTTCTCACGGTCAGCCGCGTGATCGGCGGCAAGCCCGGTACCGGCGGCACCC
>DATLJJ010000087.1:0-4462 GCA_035538975.1 Sphingomonas sp.
CGACCCGCGCATCCGGCGCAGCTCGTCCTGGGGGGACATCCTCGTGCTGGTGCTGATCTGGTGTCAGCTCTCGCTCGGCATCCTCACCACCTTCTGGACGGTGCAGCACATGGACGGCACCGAGATGCTGCGCTTCATGAGCTGGGCGCAGGGCGTGCTGACGCTCAACCCCGGCGCACCCGAGAGCATCCGCGAGGTGGCGCTGGTCTACAAGCTCCACATCATCCTGGGGCTCACGCTGTTCCTGATCACGCCCTTCACGCGGCTGGTGCACATCTGGAGCGCGCCGATCTGGTTCCTGCTGCGCCCGGGTTTCCAGATCGTGCGCTCGCGGGCGCCGGTCGGGCGGGGTGGCGCTTCGCCAACGCGCGGCCCCGCAGGTGTCGCGCCGAGCTATGGCGGGACCACGGTGCTCCGCCAGATGGCCGAGAGCGGGCAGGAGGGCGCATGAGCCGGCAGCTCGACATCATCAACCCCGGCGATCCGGCGCAGGGGCGGGCTGCTCCGGCGATGCCCGGTGCGTGTGAAAGCCATGGCTGCGGCGGGCACGAGCCGCTGCTTCCGCCGCCGCCGAGCTTCGGCGAGGTTCGCGTCAACGGCGTCGAGATCGCGCCCGAGGCGATCGCGCGCGAAATCCAGCACCATCCCGCACCCGACGCAGAGACGGCGTGGATCGAGGCAGCCCGCGCGCTCGCGGTGCGCGAGCTGCTGCTCCAGGAGGCGCGCCGGCTTGGGATCGAAGCCGAGCCCGAGGCGGACGAGGCGGGTCGCATCGAGCCCGAGGACGACGCGCTGGTGCGCCAGCTGCTCGAGGAGGAAGTAGAACCCGAGCGCGCGGGCGAGGCCGAATGCCGCCGCTATTACGAGGCCAACTCCGAGCGCTTCCGCACGCCCGACCTGTTCGAAGCCGCGCATATCCTGATCGAGCCGGAGGGCGAGGACGATGCCGCCTGGGAATCGGCGCACGCGCGTTCGGTTTCGATCATCGAGGGTATCGCCGATGATCCCGCGGCCTTTGCCGCCGCCGCGCGCGCTTTTTCGGGCTGCGCCTCGGCACGGCAGGACGGATCGCTCGGGCAGATCCGTCGCGGCGAGCTCGTCGCTGCGGTCCAGGCCGGGCTGGAGGCGCTCGCCGACGGCACCACCGGGCGCGAGCCGGTGCGTTCCCGCTTCGGCTGGCACATCCTGCGACTTCAGCGGCGGATTTCCGGGCGAACGCTACCCTTTGAGGTCGTCGCCCCGAAGATCGCGGACATGCTCGAGGCGCGGAGCTGGTCGGTGGCGGCCGGGCGCTACGTCGCCGCGCTCGCGGCGCGGGGTGAGGTCGAGGGCGTCCGCATCGAAGGGGCGATGGGCTGATGGCGATGCTCGGCGACCTCCTCGTGGCGGCCCGTGATTCGGCCGGAGGCTTCCATGCCTGGCTGCACGGTGCCGACCCGGAGCTCGCCGGGCAGGTAACTGCCGCGGCCGCACGCGAGGGACTGGCACGCGGAGCCTGGACGCGCGTCGCCGTCGCCGACTTCGCGCGCTTCGCGAGCGAGGAGGATTGGACGACGCTCATCTCGGCGATCCGCGACGATGCCGATCCGGGCTCGGCTTGCCTCATGGCGATGGTCCACTGGCGCTTGACCGTTTCCGGCTGCGCGCAACATTCTGCCGGCCATATCGAAGCGGCATGAGAGGAGCCCACGATGAGCGACAATGACCGCGACACCACGGCCGACGCGCCGCTCAATCCGGCCCTCAAGAGCCGTACCGAGACGGTGTACGATACGTCGCATGTCTCGCCCGCGCCGGTCGAGACCGCGTCCGCCAAGGAAGGCGAGGGGGAGGGCTGGCCGATCGTGTGGTTGGTGGTAGTCGTGGCCTGCGTGGCGCTGTCGCTGTATCTGATCTTCTAGGGGAACTCCGTCGGACGCGTCGTCCGTTCGCGTGCTTGCGATCCCCAAGCACATTAACTCAGACCTATTGACCCGTGACTTTTGGCACGCATAGTGCGCCCGTGGCACTCTCAAAGGGTCGGCCTCACCTGCACATGGCAGGCTTCGAGGATGGCGAGCGAGGCAGTGCGATCGCAAATTTGAGGTGCTTTGGTGAGAACAGCCGGGTTGTCGTCCGCGATCAAGCGCATGCTGCTCGCGCTAATTCTCGCTTCTGCAACGACCTTCATTCCCGCGACGGCGAGCTTCGCTGCCGACCGGGTACGCATCAACGACGGGTGGCGCTTCACGCGCGGCGATCCGCCGGGCGTCGAAACCGATCTGCGTTACGATGTCCGGCCCGAGATCAAGCTTCGCGAGGACGGGGCGGATTTCGATGCCGGCACGCAGGAGGCGCAGCAGGTTCGATCCGCTGCCGGCGTGCTCAAGCCCTATATCCTTCCCACCGGCAATCCCTTCATTGCCGACCCTGCGAAGCGCTATCGCCGCCCGGCCGGCGATCCCGGATCGAGCGTGCCCTATGTCCAGGCCGGTTTCGACGACAGTGCATGGGACCGGGTGCGGTTGCCGCACGACTGGGCGGCGGCCGGGCCGTTTATCGCCAAGGGGCCGTTCGGAGGCATGGGGCGCCTGCCGAGCTGGGGCGTGGCCTGGTATCGCCGCTCGCTGGACATTCCGGCGGGTGACAGGGGCAAGTCCATCTTCCTCGATATCGACGGGGCCATGTCCTACGCTACCGTATGGCTGAACGGCCACCTCGTCGGGGGATGGCCTTATGGCTATGCCTCGTGGCGCGTCGACCTCACGCCCTATGTCGTGCCCGGCGGGCGCAACCAGTTGGCGATCCGGCTCGACAACCCGATGGAATCGTCGCGCTGGTATCCCGGCGGTGGCCTCTATCGGAACGTCTGGCTCACGACGGCGAACCCGGTGCACGTTGCGCACTGGGGCACCACGATCACGACGCCCAGGGTGTCGGCAGAGGCTGCACAGGTCGATCTGGCGGTGACGCTCGAGAATGCGTCCGGCGCCCCGGCGCGCGTCGTGGCGACGACCGAGATATTTGCGATCGATGGGGAAGATCGGCGTATCGGCAAGGCAGCCGCGCGGTTCGAGGCGCTCGCTGCGGACGTGCCTGCCGGCGGCAGCGCGACCGTGCGCGGATCGGCGACGGTCCTGAAGCCGCGGCTGTGGGGGCCGCCGCCAACCCAGCGCCCGCACCGCTACGTTGCGGTCACCACCGTGCGCCGCGACGGGCGCGTGGTCGATACGCATGAGACGCGTTTCGGCATTCGATCGCTGACGTTCGATCCGGAACGCGGCGTGATCGTCAACGGCGAGCACATCCCCATCAACGGCGTCAACCAGCACCATGATCTCGGCGCGCTGGGCACGGCCTTCAACGCCCGCGCGGCGCAGCGGCAGCTCGATATCCTGGCCGACATGGGCGTCAACGCGATCCGCATGTCGCACAATCCGCCCGCGCCCGAACTGCTCGACATGACCGACCGGATGGGCATTCTCGTCGCCAACGAGATCTTCGACGTATGGCAGCGCCCCAAGACGCCGCTCGATTTCCACCTGATCTTCGACGACTGGCACGAGCAGGACCTGCGTGCCTTCATCCGTCGCGACCGCAACCATCCTTCGGTGATCCTGTGGAGCGTCGGCAACGAGGTGGGCGAGCAGCACTCCGGCGACGAGGGTGCAGCCATCGCGCGCAAGCTGGTCGAGATCGCGCATCAGGAAGATTCCACGCGTCTGGTCTTCGGCGCGATGAACACGGCTCCGCCGGGATCGGCCTTCGCCTCGGCATTCGACGCAATCGCTCTCAACTATCAGGGTGCAGGCGTGCGGACGCGCGCTCCGACCTTTGCTCCCTTCAAGAAGGCGTATCCCGGCAAGATCATCTTCAGCTCGGAAAGCGCCGCAGCCTACAGCAGCCGCGGGCAATATCAGTTCCCGGTTCCCGGCGGCGTCAGCAATCCCGTCCGCCCCGGAGTCGGCGGGGATGACACCACGCACCAGGTAAGCGCCTACGAGCTTTTCGCGGCCGACTTCGGCGGATCGGCGGATCGCACCTGGTCCGCGCAGGACCAGAACCCGAGCGTGGCCGGTGAGTTCGTGTGGACCGGCTTCGACTATCTCGGCGAACCGGCGCCCTATTACAGCTCGCGCAGCTCCTATTTCGGGATCGTCGACCTCGCGGGTTTCCCCAAGGATCGCTACTGGCTCTACAAGTCGCGGTGGCGGCCCGACGAGCGTTTCGTCCATATTCTGCCTCACTGGACCTGGCCGGGGCGCGAAGGACAGGTGACGCCGGTCCACGCCTTCACGTCGGGCGACGAGGCCGAGTTGTTCGTCAACGGCAAGTCGCAGGGACGGCAGAAGCGGGCTCCCTATCAGTATCGCTTCCGCTGGGACTATGTGACCTATGCCCCGGGTGAGCTCAGGGTCGTCGCCTACAAGGGCGGCAAGGTCTGGGCCGAGGAGACGGTGCGGACCGTCGGCGCGCCCGCGCG
>DATLJJ010000088.1:0-10498 GCA_035538975.1 Sphingomonas sp.
AGTCGGTTCAGACGACGATCTACGACGCCAACGGCAACGCGCTGACGCTCACCAACTATTTCGTCCGCGAGACCAAGCCGACGGGTACCGACGCCACCAGCACGTGGCGCGTCTATTCGTTCGTCGGCGACCAGCAGCTCAATGCCGGCGACGATCCGGATGCGATCGAGCAGATCGAACTGACCTTCGACGGCACCGGCAAGCTCTCCTCGCCCACCACCGCGGTGACCTTCATGGGCATGCTCGCGCCGGGAGCGACTTCGGAGCAGGTGCTCAAGCTCGATTTCACTGCGGGCACGACGCAGGTGCCCTCGCCCTTCAGCCTCAACTCGACCAGCCAGGACGGCTCGCCGGTGGGCCAGATCGAAGGCGTGACCATCGCCGACGACGGCACGGTGAACGCCAGCTTCTCCAACGGCGACACGCAGGCGCTCGGCAAGGTGGTGCTCGCCAGCTTCGCCAACAACGGCGGCCTTCGCCAGCTCGGCAACTCGACCTGGGCCGCGACCGGCTTCTCGGGCGACGCACGGCTGGGCGAGCCGGGCACCAACGGCTTCGGCGGACTGATGTCGGGCGCGATCGAGCGCTCGAACGTCGACATCACCGAGGAGCTGGTGGCGCTGATCGCGGCGCAGCGCAATTTCCAGGCGAATGCCAAGGCGCTCGATACCGCGAGCCAGATGTCCCAGACCATTTTCAACATCCGCAGCTGACGCAGGGCTGAGGGGACAGGCAGATGGACCGGCTCGTCTACACAGCGCTCTCGGGGCTGCGCAGCCAGGCGGCGGCGCAGGCGACGATCGCGAACAACATCGCGAACGCCTCGACGACCGGCTTCCGAGCGGAGCGCGTGAGCTTCGATCGACTGGTGCTGCAGGGCTCGGGCTTCGAGACGCGCCAGCTCTCGGCCGAGGAAGTCGACGACTTCGATCGGACCGCGGGCACGATCGTGCAGACCGCGCGCGCGCTCGACATCGCCGCCACCGGCGACGCATGGATCGCGGTCCAGTCGGCCGACGGCAGCGAAGCCTATACGAGGCGCGGAGACCTGTCGGTCGCTGCCTCGGGCGTGTTGGAAACCGGCGACGGTTTCCCGGTGATGGGGTCGGGGGGCCCCATCACCGTGCCGCCCTATCAATCGATCTCCATTGCCACCGACGGGACGATCTCGATCGTGCCCCCCGGCGGCGATCCCAACCAGCCGCAGGTGCTCGACCGGATCAAGCTGGCGAGCCCGCAAGGCAGCGTGACCGCCAAGGGACTCGACAATCTGCTCCATGTGAAGGGCGGCGGCGCGCTGCCCACCGATCTGGACGCGAAGATCCAGACGGGCGCGCTCGAGCAGTCGAACGTCAATCTCACCCAGGCGCTGGTCGACATGATCGAGAACCAGCGCAGCTACGAGGTCCAGGCCAATCTGCTCAAGGAAGCGAAGAGCATGGACGAGAGCGCCGCATCGCTGATGCGCCTGCCCGCTTAAGGAAGGAATAGAAACATGGGTTCCTCGGCAATGCACATCGCGCGCACCGGGCTCGACGCCCAGGACATGCGCATGCGAGTGATCTCGAACAACCTCGCCAACGTGAACACGACGGCGTTCAAGCGCGATCGCGCCTCGTTCCAGACGCTCGCCTATCAGGTGGTCACGGCGCCGGGCGCCGCGAGCACCGCCGAGACGAAATACGCCACCGGACTCAATCTGGGCACCGGCGTGCGGATACAGGGCACGGCGCGCGTCGAGACGCAGGGCAGCTTCCAGAACACGGGCAACTCGCTCGATCTGGCGCTCGACGGCGACGGCTATTTCCAGGTCCAGCTTCCCGGCGGCCAGCTCGGCTATACGCGCGCGGGCAATTTCGCGCGCTCGGCCGAGGGGCAGCTCGTGACGAGCGAGGGTTATCAGGTGATGCCCGGCATCACGATTCCGGAAGGCACGGTGGGTATCACCATCGGCAACGACGGCACCGTCTCCGCGCAGCTCGCCGGCCAGACCGAGCTCAGCCAGCTCGGCCAGATCCAGGTCGCCAGCTTCGCCAACCCCGCGGGGCTGCAGGCGACCGGCGACAATTACCTGATCGAGACCTCGGCGAGCGGCGCTGCGAACCTGGGCGCCGCGGGCGAGGCCGGGCGTGCCAAGATCCGCCAAGGCGCGCTCGAATCCTCGAACGTCAACGTGGTCGAGGAGCTGGTCGACATGATCGAGACGCAGCGCGCCTATGAGGTCAATTCGAAGATGATCTCGGCGACCGACGAGATGCTCAAATATGTCAATCAGAACATCTGAGGGCGCGACGATGAAGGTTCTCACTACCATCGCCGCCGCCACGCTGGTCGTCTCCGCGACGCCCGCGCATGCGCAGTTCCTCGGGCTGGGCAAGAAGAAGCACAAGGAGGATTTCTCCGCGACGCTTCCCGCTCCGCCGCCTGCGCAGGCGCCCGCCAACGGCAGCATCTTCCAGGCCTCGGACGGCTATGCCGCGCTCCACGAAGGCGCGCGCGCGCGCCGCGTCGGCGATCCGCTGACGATCGTGCTCGTCGAGCGCACCAGCGCGTCCAAGTCGGCCAGCTCGAAACTCGACAGCGCGGGCGGCTTCGGCCTGACCCCGCCGAGCGCGGGTCCGCTCTCCTTCGATCCCAATGCCGCCAAGGCCAGCGGCACGCGCAACTTCAACGGCACCGGCACCGCCGATCAGGCGAACGCGCTCTCGGGCGAGATCAGCGTGACGGTGGCCGCAGTCTATCCCAACGGCACGATGCTCGTGCAGGGCCAGAAGCGCGTGACGCTCAACCGCGGCGACGAGTTCGTCCAGATCAAGGGCATCGTGCGCCCCGCGGACATCGACGCCAACAACCGCGTGCCCTCCACGCGCGTCGCCGACGCCCGCATCGCCTATACCGGCAAGGGCGATGTCGCCCGCGCCAGCCGTCAGGGCTGGCTGAGCCGCTTCTTCCAGATGATCAGCCCCTTCTGAGCGGAGCCGAGCCATGATCCGTTGCATCCTCGCCCTGATCGCCGCCGCGCTGGCACTTGCGCCTGCGCAGGCGCAGCGCGTCAAGGACCTGGGCGGCTTCCAGGGAATCCGTACCAACCAGCTCACCGGCTATGGCGTGGTGGTCGGGCTGCCGGGCACCGGCGACGACAATCTCGAATATACCGTCCAGTCGATGAAGGGCGTCGCCTCGCGCTTCGGTCTCCAGCTTCCCGCAGGCGTCGCGCCAGGGCTCAAAAATGCCGCTGTGGTGATGGTAACCGCGGAGCTTCCGCCCTTCGCCAAGCCGGGGCAGAAGCTCGACATCACGGTGTCGTCGCTCGGCAAGGCGAAGAGCTTGCGCGGCGGCACGCTGATTCTCACGCCGCTCCAAGGCGCCGACGGCCAGATCTATGCGATGGCGCAGGGTAATCTCGCAGTCGGCGGGCTGGGTGCCGACGGTGCCGACGGATCGCGGATCGTAGTCAACATCCCCTCCGCGGGCCGTATCCCCGAAGGCGCGACCGTCGAGCGGACGGTCGACACCGGCTTCGATCGCGCGCCCTTCCTCACCTTCAACCTCGCTCGTGCCGACTTCACCACGGCGCAGCGCGTGCAGGACGCGATCAACACGCGCTTCGGAACCGGTCGTGCGCGCGCGATCGACGGCGTGTCGATCGCGGTATCCGCTCCGACCGGCGCAGACGTGCGCGCGGAGCTGATCGCCGAGATCGAGAACCTCACCGTGGAAGCCGCCGACGCGCCCGCACGCGTGATCGTCAATGCACGCACTGGCACGGTGGTGATCAATTCGGCGGTGCGCGTGAGCCCCGCCGCGGTCACGCACGGCAAGCTCACCGTTCGCATCGACGAGCAGCAGCAGATCGTCCAGCCGGCGCCCTTCAGCAAGGGCGAGACCGCGATGGAGCGCGACAGCAGCGTCGACGTCGCCGAGGAGAAGCGCCCGATGTTCCTCGTCGAGCCAGGCCCGCGGCTCGCCGATGTGGTCAAGGCCGTGAACGCGATCGGCGCCTCGCCCGCCGACCTGGTGGCGATCCTCGAGGCGCTCAAGGAAGCCGGCGCGCTCAAGGCGGAGCTGATCGTCCTGTGAGCGGCATGATCGCCCCCCTTTCGAGCAGCGGCGGCGCGCCCGCCGACACCTCGCGACTCGCCTCGCGCGAGAATCTCGAGGCCGCGGGCCAGCGCTTCGAGGCGATCTTCGTCGGCATGATGCTCAAGTCGATGCGCGCGGCGAAGCTCGGCGACGGGCTGTTCGAGAGCAAGGCGCTCGACCAGTTCCGCGACATGCAGGACCAGCAGCTCGCCCGGGCGATGGCGGCGCACGCGCCGATCGGCATCGGCAAGGCGATGACCGAGTTCCTCGCCAAGGCCGCGCCGCTGCCGGACGCGGCGGCGGCGCGCGCGCCCACTGACGGAGGCACCAAATGAGCGACATGCTGTCGATCGGAGCCTCGGGGCTGCGCGCCTATCAGACGGCGCTGACCACGGTCTCCGAGAACATCGCCAACGCGGGTAGCGCGGGTTACGCGCGGCGCACCACCAATGTGCGCGAAGTCGTCGCTCCAGCATCGATGCAGGGTTGGCCGACCGGGCTGGGCGTCACCGTCGACGGCGTGTCGCGCGCGGGCGATCTGCACCGCAGCGCCGAGGTCCGCACCGCCACCGCCGACCTTGCGCGCAGCCAGGCGGGCGTCACCTGGCTGCAGCGGATCGAGGAATCGCTCTCACAGAACAAGCTCACCGACCGGCTGACTGCGTTCTTCGCGTCGGCTAAGTCCGTCGCCGCGGACCCGTCCAGCCAGCCGCCGCGTGCGGCGATGCTCGAAGCGGCGTCGAGCGCCGCGGCGGCGTTCACCGCGACCGGCTCGGCGCTGGCGAGCGCGTTGACTGATCTCGACGGGGCGGCAGGGCAGCAGACCGCCGAACTCAATGCGCTGGCGGCTTCGCTCGCGCAGGTGAACAGCGGCCTCGGCCGCGCTATGCCCGGCAGCAGCGGCGCCGCCGCGCTCGCCGACGAGCGCGACCGGCTGCTCGAGGCGATGAGCGCAATCACCGATCTCGACGTGACGCTCGATCCCTCGGGCCGCGCGCTCGTCCGCGCCGGGGGCGCCTCGGGCCCGATCCTCGTCCAGGGCGCCAATGCCGGCCGCGTCGGCTATTCGCGCAACGACGAAGGCGCCGTCGCTTTCACGCTGAGCTTCGGCTTCGAGACGACCGGCTTCACGCCCGGCGGCGGGGCGCTAGCCGGCCTCGGCGAGTCCGCGCAGCGGATCGCCGGTGCCGCCACGGAGATAGCCGCGCTCGCGCAGAGCTTCGCCGACGGTGTCAACGCAGTCCAGGCCGCGGGTCACGACCTCGACGGTGCCCCGGGCGCGCCGATGTTCGCGATCGGCGACCCTGCCTCGCAGCTCAGCCTCGTGCTCACCGACCCGCGCGGTATCGCCGCCGCGGCGCCGGGCGGGGGCACGCGCGACGCCAGCAATCTCGCCGGGCTCGACACGCTGCGCACCGCCGCGAAGCTGGAAGAGGGCGTGGGCAACCTCACCGCCACCAACGGCTCGGCGCTGTCGGCGCGCCAGTCGGTGGTCGCCGCCCAGACCGCGATCCGCGACAGCGCGGTCTCGGCGCGCGATTCGATTTCGGGCGTCAACGTAGACGAGGAAGCGGTCGACCTGCTCCGCTTCCAGCAGGCCTATCAAGCGTCGAGCCGCGTGATCCAGATCGCGCGCGAGACGCTCCAGTCCATCCTCGACATCCGCTGAGGACTCCCATGCGCATCGCCACTACGCACCTGTTCGACCGTCCCGCCTCGCTGATGGCGCGGCTCAATACCGAGGCCAACGCGTCGCAGACGCGCATCGCCACCGGCAAAAGGCTGCTCGCGCCTTCGGACGACGCCACCGCCTACCTGCGGCTCCAGGGGCTCCAGCGCGCCGCGTCCTACGACAGCGCCTATTCCGCCAACATCACCATGGCGCAGGGCGTGCTCGCGCAAAGCGATTCGGCGCTCGAGGGCGTCGAGACCCAGCTCCAGCGCGCGCTCGAGCTCGCGACCAATGCCGCCAACGGCACGCTCACCGACAGCAGCCGTGCGGCGATCGGCAAGGAGCTCGAGGCGATCCGCGACGAGCTGTTCGCGCTCGCCAACAGCAAGGACGTGCGCGGCCAGCCGCTGTTCGGCGGAGCCAGCGGCGACGCGGCCTTCGTCCGCAATCCCGACGGCTCGATCGCCTATGCCGGCGTCGGCGAGCCCTCGCCCATTCCGGTAGCCGACGGCGACGCGGTGCAAGTCACCGTGCCCGGCGACCGCGCCTTCGCGAGCGGCGCGAGCGACATGTTCGCCGTGCTCGCCGATCTCGCCCAGGCGCTCGCCGACGGCACCGATGCGCAGACCGCGGCGTCGGGCGCGCTCACCGGCATCAACGCGTCGCTCGACAGCGTGACGCTCGCCCGCGCGTCGGTGGGCGCACGCTCGGCGCGGCTCGAACTCGACGCGACGCGCATCGCCGATGCAGGCGAGACGCGCGAGGATGTCCGCTCGTCGCTGGAGGACACCGACATCGCGGCCGAGGTCACCAACCTGCAGAAGACGCTGACAATCCTGCAGGCGACGCAGGCGAGCTTCACCAGGCTCTCGAGCCTCTCGCTCTTCGACTATCTCCGCTGAACGCCAACCCTCATTAACCATCAATTCCACTCAAGGTCGCGCCTTTGCGGCCGTTTACCAGAAGGCAGGCCGATCCACCGGCCCCAGGGGGAATCACAGCGCAATGTTTCCGCTGATCGGCTTCATCGTCCTGATCGCCATGGTCTTCGGCGGCTTCGTCATCACCGGCGGCGCGCTGGGCCCGGTGATGCACGCGCTCCCGCACGAGATGCTCATCATCGGCGGCGCCGCCGTCGGCGCGCTCATCATCGGCAATTCGATGCACGAGCTGAAGGCGCTCGGCGGCGGGTTCATGAAGGTGGTGAAGGGTCCCAAGTACAAGAAGCAGGACTATCTCGACACGATCTTCCTCGTCTCGAAGCTGATGAAGATGCTGCGCACCGACGGGCCGATCGCGCTCGAGCCGCATGTCGAGGACCCCTCGTCCAGCCTGATCTTCGCCGAATATCCGCGGCTGCTGGCGGACAAGACCCTGGTCGCGCTGATCGCCGACACGCTCCGGCTCGTGGTGGTCTCATCGGGCACGCTCGATGTCCATGCGGTCGAGGAGGTGATGGACAACGCCATCCGCACCCACCACCACGAAGTCCAGGGACCGCAGACCACGCTCCAGAGCCTGTCCGACGCGCTGCCCGCGCTGGGCATCGTTGCCGCGGTGCTCGGCGTGGTGAAGACGATGGGTTCGATCGACAAGCCGCCGGCGATCCTGGGCGGGATGATCGGATCGGCGCTGGTCGGCACCTTTCTCGGCGTACTGCTCGCCTATGGCATCGTCGGCCCGCTCGCCACGCGGCTGAAGCAGGTGATCGATGCCGACGCGGCGATCTATCACGTCGTCAAGCAGATCATCATCGCCTCGCTCCACGGGCACCCCCAGCCGCTGGTGATCGAGGCCGCGCGCTCCGGCATCGCGCATTCGAACCAGCCCGCCTTCGCCGAAGTCTTCGACGGCCTCAGGGGCCGCTGACGCCATGGCGGCGCGCGCCCCGCACGGATCGAACCAGCCTACGAAGGTCATCGTGAAGAAGATCTTCGTCGAAGGTCACGGCGCGCACCACGGCGGCGCGTGGAAGGTGGCCTATGCCGATTTCGTGACCGCGATGATGGCCTTCTTCCTGTTGCTCTGGCTGCTTGGCGCGACCACCGAGAAGCAGCGCAAAGCGCTCGCCGACTATTTTGCGCCGACGCTGGTCGAGCTGCGCCAGAACAGTGCCGGATCGAACGGCCTGCTCGGCGGCGAGGCGCTCAACGCCAAGGACAATTATCCCAACAAGGCCGCGCAGACCGGCACGCGCTCGCTCACCGTCCCTGCCATCGGGCCGGGCGGCGAGCAGGTCGGCACGGGCGAGAAGGGCAGCCTCAAGGAGCAGCGCGCGCTGACCGAGGAGGACCGCCGCAATTTCGACGAGACCGTCCGGCGAATCCAGGCGCGGATGCGCGCGCGGCCCGCGCTCGCGAAGCTGGGCAAGCACGTCCGCTTCGTGCCGACGCGCGACGGCATGCGGATCGATCTGCTCGACGACGCGAACTATTCGATGTTCGATCTGGGCACGACTGCGCTGGTGCCCGATGCCAGCGCGCTGATCGGCACGATCGCCGAATCGATCCAGCCGCTCGAGAACCCAATCATGATCCGCGGCCACACCGACAGCCTGGGCTATGGCAACCCGCTCGACATGAACAACTGGATGCTCTCCAGCGGCCGCGCCGAGGCGACGCGGCGCCGGCTGGCGACCGGCGGCGTCGGCGAGGCGCGCTTCGAGCGGATCGAGGGCGTGGCCGACCGCGAGCCGCTGGTGGTGCAGGCCCCGGCCGATCCACGCAATCGCCGCGTCTCGATCACGCTGCTCTATCGGCGCATTCTCGATCAGGGCGGCGCGCGGCTGAATCCCGCGAGGGTCGCCGCGCGCTGATCGATCAGTAGAACTGCTTGCGGAAGCTCAGCCGCACCATTCTCCCCAGCGGATCCATCAAGTTCGGCGCATAGGCTGCGGGGACCTCGCCGTTGGTATCGGTTACCCGCTGGCGCGCGTCGAAGACATTGTCGAGGCGCAGGCTGACGCGGCTGCCGCGGAACCACGGGTGTTTGGCGATGAAGTCGAGCTGCTGGCCCAGATCCACCTGCGCAGCGAGGTTGAACTTGGCGAGGCTGTGGAAGCGCAGCCGGTCGGTGCTGCCCAGTGCGCCGGTCGCAACTTCGGTGGCACTCTGCCAATTGCCCTTGAGCTGCAGGCGATAACCATCGCGCTGCACCGAGCTGTTCAGCTCAAGCTGATGGGCCGACGTGCCGCCCGACGAGCCGCGGCCTGCACCGTTCAGATAGTCGAGTTCCGGCAGGCCGGGACGAATCACCTGAACGTCCTTGAAGATCCAGTTGTGGTACAGGTTCAACCGGAAGCCATTGCCCCCTCCACCACCGAAGCGACCGCCACCGCCGCCGCCACGGCCAAAGCCGCCGCCTCCGCCGCCGGGTCCGAACCGCCGTCCGCCCTGCTCACCGCCTGACTCTTGGCCGGCCGGGGGACGTCCTTCCTGACTCTGCTGACTCTGCTGACTCTGCTGGCCCTGAGCCTGGCCTTGCCCCTGTTGCTGGTTGCGGCCGGGGCCCCGCTGATTGTCGCCGAACAGCGTCGACTGCTGGCCGAGCCGGCGAAACTGCTCCATCTGCGCAGCGACTTCGGGCGGAAGCGGCTGGCCGGTGCGGCGCGATTCCTGCACCGCGGTTCGCAGCCCACTCATGCGCTCGCGCATCCGTCGCTGCGCCGGCGACGACATCGGCACCCACAGGTTGAAGCCCCAGCGCAGCTGCTCGCGGTCGTAGCGATCGAAATTGACGCTTCGATAGTCGACCGTCAGCAACCGGCCCGATACGTCGCGGATGAAACGGTCGGGAAACGCCGCCTCGACCTCCGCCGTCGGTCCCGGGAAAGCGCCGCTCATGTTGCGGCGGCGTTGGTTGGTGTATTCGGCGTCGATGTTTAGGCTGACCCGGTTTCCACCCCCGGCGAGCGGATTGAGGTTCAACGCAGCCCTGAACGCATGCCGGTCCTCGGCGCGCAGCAGGGGGTTGCCGCCGGTGATCCGGGTGATGTCGACGCTCTCGCCGCGCACATAGTCGAAAATCCGTACGTTCGGCGTGGTCACCAACGGATCGGCAAGATTCCCCGGATCGGGCGCCCGGCCGTCCTGGTCCCAACTCACCCGTGCGCGGATTTGCGGGATCGGAGCCCAGCGGATGCCGTAGCCGATGCTCGTCATCCGTCCGAAATCGGAGAATTGCTCGATTTCGAAATTGCTGTTGAGCGAAAGGTCGCCGATGGCGCTGAGCACGTCCAGCCGGCGGCTGGTGATCGGCACGTCGAAGTTGCCGCGCACGCTGGCGCTGTCGCGCGAGATGTCGCCATGCGTCGTGAGGCCGTTGCGCAGCGAATTGCTGGTCTTGTCGAGCGTCGTGCCCACGACGCGAATGCTCGCCCGCACCTTGCCCGCGGGCAGGGTGAACAGCGGACCCGTCGTCAGCATGTTGATCTGGCCCGTGCCGGTCCGCGAGGTCGCACGGTCGTCTGCCCGGCGGCGGAGCACGTCGAGCGTGAGCGGCGCGAAGGGATTGAAGGCGGGGTCGTTCGCATCGAGCAGGCTCTGCATCGGCCCTGCCTCCACCCCACGCTCCGTGGTCGTGCGGCTGGTGTTTACCTTGTAGCTGCCGTCGAACGACCAGTTCCAGCTGCTTGCCCAAGGGGTGCCTTCGCCGTTCAGGTTGAGCCCGCCCTCGGCGTTCCGCGTGCTCCTTGCGCTGGTCAGCGGGCCCAGCGCGTCGAAATAGCGCAGCACGCGCACGTCG